>NZ_JBFUES010000117.1:0-11998 GCF_056403875.1 Bradyrhizobium sp. P2_E8 | reverse complement strand
CCCGGAACCAATCCCCGCTTCACCGAAGGCGCCAAGGCGTTCGGCAAGGCGCTCGCCGAGAACAACATCCGCCTGGTCTATGGCGGCGGCTCGCTCGGCCTGATGGGCTCGGTCGCAACCTCCGTCCTCGATAACGGCGGCACCGTCACCGGCATCATCCCCGAATTCCTGCGGATGCGCGAGAATGCGCTGACGCGCGTGCAGGAGATGATCGTCACCCCCGACATGCACGAGCGCAAGCGACTGATGTTCGAACGCTCCGACGCCTTCGTGGCGCTGCCGGGCGGCGTCGGCACGCTGGAGGAGCTGGTCGAGCAGTTGACCTGGAAGCAGCTCGGCCGTCACGCCAAGCCGGTGCTGCTCGCCAATATCGACAATTTCTGGGAGCCGCTGTTCTCGCTGCTGTCGCACATGCGCCAGACCGAGTTCATCCGTGCCGGCCTCTCGGTCGACATCCTCAAGGCCGATCGGGTCGAGGACATCCTGCCGAAGCTGAAGGCCGCCGTGGCAAAGCTCGCCGAGGCGGAAAAAGAGCTCGCTCCGGAAGTGGCGCGCAAGCTCTGACGCCCTACTCCGCAGGAAACGTCACCGCTTCGATCCGGTTGCCGTCGGGATCGACGACGAAGGCCGCGTAGTAGCGCACGCGATCGTGCGGGCGGATGCCCGGCGCGCCGTCGGATGCGCCGCCGGCGGAGAGCGCTGCGGCGTGAAACGCATCGACCTCGACCGTCGTCTTCGCCCGCAGGCAGATGTGCACGCCGCTCTCCGGGGCTACGCGCGGCATGCCCTCGCGCAAGTTGATCCAGAATTCAGGATAGGCCTTGCCGAAGCCGACCGTCCGCGGCCGCGTGACGAGACGCGTGAGGCCGAGGGCGGCGAGCGTCGCCTCGTAGAATGTTGCGGAGCGATCGAGATCGCTGACGCCGACGGAGATGTGGTCGATCATTGGTGCGCTCCCCTCCCCAATTGTCATCGCCCGGCTTGAACGGGCGATCCAGTATTCCGAGACGCCCGAGAACTACCGAGAAGCTGCGGCGTACTGGATACCCCGCTTTCGCGGGGTATGACAGCCGTAGCGGATCTTACGCCGGCGCGCCCGATTTCACGAGCTTGTAGATCACCGAATCCATCAGCGCCTGGAACGAGGCGTCGATGATGTTCGGGGACACGCCGACCGTGGTCCAGCTGTCGCCGTTCTCGTCCTCGCTCTCGATCAGCACGCGCGTGACCGCGCCGGTGCCGCCATTGAGGATGCGCACGCGGTAGTCGATCAGCTTCAGGCCCTCGATGTATTTCTGGTACTTGCCGAGGTCTTTTCGCAAGGCGACGTCGAGTGCGTTGACGGGGCCGTTGCCCTCGGCCGCCGAGATCAGATGCTCGCCGGCGACGTCGACCTTGACGACCGCGAGCGCCACCGTGACGCGCTCGCCGAGCGCGTTGTAGCGCTGCTCGACATTGACGTCGAACTGCTCGACCTCGAAATACTGCGGCACCTTGCCGAGCGTGCGGCGCGCCAGCAGATCGAACGAGGCGTTGGCGGATTCGTAGGCGTAGCCGGCCGCCTCGCGCTCCTTCAGCTCCTCGACGAGACGCGTCAGCTTCGGATCGCTCTTTTCATAGGCGATGCCGGCGCGGTCGAGCTCGGCGATGACGTTGGAGCGGCCGGCCTGGTCCGAGACCAGCACCTTGCGGTGATTGCCGACCAGTTCCGGCAGGACGTGCTCGTAGGTCTGCGGATCCTTGAGCACGGCGGAGGCGTGAATGCCGGTCTTGGTGACGAAGGCGCTCTCGCCGACATAGGCCGCATGCCGGTTCGGCACGCGGTTGAGCATGTCGTCGAGCGTGCGCGACACCTTGACGAGGGTCGCGAGCTTCTCGGCGGTGACGCCGATCTCGAAAGCGTCGGCAAACTCCTGCTTCAGCTTCAAGGTCGGGATCAGCGAGCACAGATTGGCGTTGCCGCAGCGCTCGCCAAGGCCGTTCAGCGTGCCCTGGATCTGCCGCGCCCCGGCGCGCACCGCGGCGAGCGAATTCGCCACCGCCTGCTCGGTGTCGTTATGGGCGTGGATGCCGACGTGATCGCCGGGGATGTGCTTGGTCACTTCGGTGACGATGGCCTCGACCTCGTTCGGCATGGTGCCGCCATTGGTGTCGCACAGCACCACCCAGCGGGCGCCGGCCTCGTAGGCGGCTTTCGCGCAGGCGAGCGCGAAGCTGGCGTCCTCCTTGTAGCCGTCGAAGAAGTGCTCGCAGTCGAGCATCACCTCGCGGCCGGCGGCCTTCGCCGCCGCGACGCTGTCGCGGATCGAAGCGAGGTTTTCCTCTTTGGTCGTCTCCAGCGCGACGCGCACCTGATAGGCCGAGGACTTCGCCACGAAGCAGATCGCGTCGGCCTTGGCTTCCAGCAGCCCGGCGACGCCCGGATCGTTCGAGACCGAGCGCCCGGCCCGGCGCGTCATGCCGAAGGCGGTGAAGCGCGCGTGATTGAACTTCGGCTTGCTGCCGAAGAACTCGGTATCGGTCGGATTGGCGCCGGGATAGCCGCCCTCGACATAGTCGATGCCGAGTTCGTCCAGCATCGCCGCGATGATCTGCTTGTCCGTCAGCGTGAAATCGACGCCATTGGTCTGCGCGCCGTCGCGCAGCGTGGTGTCGAACAGATAGAGGCGCTCCTTGCTCATTGCGATGCTCCGAGCGTCTTCTTCATGGTGGTGTTGGCGAGCCACTCGTCATTGACGGTGATGCTGTTGCGCTGCATGGCGACATAGCCGCGCTTGGCGAAGAAGCCCTGCGCGGTGTCACTGGCATCGACCGAGAGGCTTTTCGCGCCGCGGCCGCCGGCAAGCTTCTCCAGCGCATCGACCAGCATGGTGGCAATGCCCTGCCCGCTGACTGCCGGATGCACATAGAGCATGCGGATGTGGTCGGCCCCTTGCAGCGAGGCGAAGCCGACGGGCGAGCCCTCCAGCGTCGCAATCAGCGTCAGGTCGGCGGCGAGCCGCTTGCCGAACTCTTCGGTTTCCGCAGCCTCCATCCAGGCCTGCTGCTGCGCCTCGGTATAGTCGTCGCCGGTCAGCTCCTCGATGCTCGCAGCGAAGATCGCGGCGAGCACCGGCACGTCATCAGGCAGGAAGGGCCGCAAGCCCGGCTTTGGCAAAGTCTGTCCCATCGTCTTCACCACATCCCATAGAGCTTGAGCGCAAATGCCACCGCGGCGGCGAGCAGCAGGATCTTCAGCGCGATGTAATAGAGCCAGTGCCGCGGAAAAGGCGTGTCGGGCCGCATCATCGCGAAAACTCCCAGGTCGTCACTAGGTTACCATCAGCATCCTTTGCGTCCTTTATGGTCACCCCCATTGCGGCCAGTTCAGCCCTGATGCGATCAGATTCATCGAAATCCTTCTTCGCACGAGCGGCCGCGCGCAAATCGATCAGCTCGGCTATCCTTACATCGAGTTCTGTCTTCTTTGGCGCGAACTTCTTAATCTTCTGGGCTTTGATGCCCTCAATCAACGAAGGATCAACGGCCCCCTTAATCAAGGGGTGGATCTGTTCAATGAACTGACGAACAATTTCGACCGACGCGATCAAGTTCGTTCCGGCCTTTGGTTTTCCGCTATTAAGAAGAGGCTTAAGTTTAACCCCCGCGGCGATGCTCTGCCAGTCGTTGGAAGTAAGCTTGACTATGTTATTTGCTACCGCGGTAAACTCCTCCGCAAGTCGAGCTGCGTTGCTTCGTCCTCCCTTGAAACCAAGGAGATCGAGCACTTTATAGACGGTGTAGCGATCTCTCGCCGAAGCGTGGTCCTTCTTCGTAACTCGATCGATTAGATTCAGCACTGCCGGTGTATTTAGATCGTCGAGCAGCAAGCTAAGGACCTCGTTAAAGAGGCCTTGGCTAATTCGGCTCTGAGTTCGATCGGCGGCGAACTCCTTCCAACTCTTAAGACGGGAAGCCGCTTGCTCCAAGTTCCTCACAGTCCAATCTATCGGCTCGCGATACGGCGTCTGTAGCATGGCAAAGCGCGCCTCTTCACCCGACCATGAGCGTCCCCCAAATCGCTTGGTATTGAGCAGTTCGTGAATAGTGATGAAGTTGCCGAGGCTCTTCGACATCTTCTCGCTTTCGACCTGCAGGAAGCCGTTGTGCATCCAGTAGTTCGCCATGCGCTCTCGGTGGAAAGCGCAGCAGGTCTGCGCGACCTCGTTCTCGTGATGCGGAAACACGAGATCGATGCCGCCGCCATGGATGTCAAAATGCTCGCCGAGATGCTTCCAGGCCATGGCCGAGCACTCGATGTGCCAGCCCGGGCGGCCCTGTGCGCCAATACCGGCCGGCGACGGCCATGACGGCTCGCCGCGCTTGGACGGCTTCCAAAGCACGAAGTCGGTGTTGTCCTTCTTGTAGGGCGCGACATCGACGCGGGCACCGGCGATCATCTCGTCCAGCGAGCGATTGGACAGCGCGCCATAGCGCGGCAGCCCGTCATCGGCCGCGTTCATCGCCTGCGGCGAGAACAGCACGTGGTCCTCAGCGGGATAGGCAAAGCCGCCCTTCACGAGCCTCTCGATGATCTCGCGCATCTCGCCGATATGCTCGGTCGCGCGCGGCTCGACGCTCGGCCGGAGCGCGCCGAGCGCATCGACGTCGGCGTGAAACTGCTTGCCCGTCTGCTCGGTGACCTTGCGGATCGCCTCGTTCAGCGGCAGGCCCGGAAAATCGCGCGCGGCGCGGTCGTTGATCTTGTCGTCGACGTCGGTGATGTTGCGGACGTATTTGACGTGCGCCTCGCCATAGAGATGGCGCAGCAGCCGAAACAGCACGTCGAACACGATCACCGGCCGGGCATTGCCGATATGGGCGAAGTCATAGACCGTCGGTCCGCAGACATACAGGCGGACGTTGCTCGCATCGAGCGGCACGAACGGCCGCTTTTCCCTGGTCAGCGTATCGTAGAGGCGCAATTCCATATGGACACCCGTCGGCTGTTGGCCGGGCGTCCAGTGCTCTCAATGTTTTTGAGAAAAGACGGCTCCAGCCAGCGAATCGCTAGCTCGTAATCTCGCAAATCGTGCAAATGGCGAGGAGACCGTTCATGCGGGAACATATGGGCTATGAGGCGGCCCCGCGTCAAGAGAGCCGCGAAAATGCCGTTCTATCTCCGCAAAGCACGGCCGCTCCGCCATGATGGTTCATCATCATTAACCTTTTGAGTTTATTCGAGATGCTGGCGGTTCCCCCAGCCCCGGTATTTTCATGCGATCCGTACTCGCGCTCATTTCCTGTGCCTCCATCGTCGCGTCATCCGGCGCATTCGCCGAGACCCGCGTCTTCATCATCGCCAACCAGGCGGACGGCTACGGCATCGACCAGTGCCTAGCCAAGGGCGACAAATGCGGCGCGCAGGTCGCGCGCACCTATTGCCAGTCACGGGATTTTGCCCAGGCTTCGGCCTATCGCCGGGTCGATCCCGACGAAATTACCGGCTCTGTCCCCAAAACCGGCGCAAACTGCTCCCATGGCCGTTGCGACGAATATGTCGCAATCACCTGCCAGCGCTGAATTCGCTCGGAGCTGGCGGACCTTAGGCCCAATCTTTGGCCCCTGAAACGACGTGACGATGCCGCGGGAAGCGGCTATGGGAGGGCGCGCTTCGGCCCTTCATGTCACATTGGGCCGTGACCTCGCTAGAATGGCGGATATGCCTGAATTTTTGACTCTCTCCCGTGCCCGCTCGATCCTTGCCTGCACCGTGCTCCTGAGCACCGTGATGCTTGCCAACGGCGCCTTCGCGCAGGCCGGACCGCCCGGACCGCCGCCTCAGACCGGCCAGAACGGGCTCGGCCCCAATCCGATGTGCGTGCGACTGGAAGGGCAGCTCGCCGCGCTAGATCGTGGCGGCGGCGGTGACCCCGCGCGCGAAGACCAGATCCGCCGCTATCAGGATTCCCAGGCCAAGCAGCAGGCCGAGCTCGACCGCGTCACCATGCAGGCCAAGCGCATGGGCTGCGATTCCTCCGGCTTCTTCTCGCTGTTCAACGGCCAGTCGGCGCAGTGCGGCCCGGTCAACACCCAGATCCAGCAGATGCGCGCCAATCTGGACCAGATCACCGGCAATCTCGAACGCCTGCGTGGCGGCGGCCCCGGCGGCTTCAGCCCGGAACGCGACAGCCAGCGCCGCTCGGTGCTGGTGGCCCTCGCCCAGAACAATTGCGGCCCGCAATATGCCAACGCCGCGCAGTCGCAGGGCGGCGGCAACTTCCTGAGCAACCTGTTCGGCGGCAACAACCCCAACAATCCGCAGGCCGTGCCGCCCTCCGATCTCGGCCCGCAATCCGGCACCTACCGCACCGTATGCGTGCGCACCTGCGACGGCGCCTATTTCCCGGTCTCGTTTGCCACCGTGCCGGCGCGCTTCCCGGACGACGAGAAGACCTGCAAGGCGCTGTGCCCCGCCGCGGAAGCCGTGCTCTACACCCACCGCAATCCCGGCGAAGACATGAACTCCGCGGTCTCCGTCAGCGGCCAGCCCTACACGGCGCTGCCGACCGCATTCAAATTCCGCAGCGAGTTCAACCCGTCCTGCTCCTGCAAGGCGGCGGGACAGACCTGGGCCGATGCGTTGAAGTCCGCCGACGACAAGGCCGCGGCCGAACAGCAGGGCGACATCATCGTCACCGAGGAGAGCGCCAAGAAGATGCAGCAGCAGCGGCTCAACAAGGGCACGCCTGCCGCCAATGGCAAGAAGGGTGCGCCTCCCGCGCCGACGACGGCCACCGCACCGGCCGCGACGCCACCGGCGGATACCGGCACGGCTCCGACGAGCTCGGAGAACAAGCCGATCCRCTCGGTCGGCCCGACCTTCCTGCCGCAGCAGCAGAAGTAGGCGCTCACCCGTCATGCCCGGCGCAGGCGGTCGCCGGGCATAGCCGTTTCGCTGTTACTGCTCTCCCTCGCGGCTCCACGGGAAGAGATTGGCCGGAAAGTCCGCTGCGTAGCGCTTTCCCTTCGGGGGCGGCGACGGCTCGTCCGGTGGATTCGGATTCGGCTCGACCACCCGCCGATAGAGGTGCCAGGTCGCATGACCGAGCACCGGGAGGACGACAGCGAGACCGACGAAGAACGGCAGCGAGCCGATCACGAGCAGCGCCGCGACGATCAGCCCCCACCCCGCCATCGCGACCGGATTGGCGGCCACCGCCTGCAGCGATGTACGGATCGCGTCGATCGCCGTCGCATGCCGATCGAGCATCAACGGAAACGATACGACGCTGACGCATAGGGCCGCGACCGCAAACAGGAAGCCGACACCGCAACCGACGATAATGAGCGACCATCCTTCCGGCGTGGTCAGCACGCGGGTTGCGAAGTCGGGAATGCTTGCAGCCGCCGCGTGACCGAAGATAGTGACATAGATCGCGTTCGCGACGCCGATCCAGACCCCGAACAGGACCAGCAGGAGCACGCCGAGCTCGAGCATGGCGCCGAAGGACGGTGCGCGCAGCACCTTGATCGCATCCCATGCATCGACCGCCTCGCCGCGCTCACGGCGACGGCTGAGTTCGTAGAGGCCGATCGCGGCAAAGGGACCGATCAGGGCAAAGCCTGCGGCCAGCGGAAACAGCAGCGGCAGGACCGAATGGCCGAGAACCATCCTGAACAGGACGAGACCGAGAACCGGATAGATCACGCAGACGACGATCGCGTGACTCGGCATCGCCTGGAAATCTTCCCAGCCCAGGCGCAGCACCTCTCTCAAGTCGGACAAGCCGATCTTGCGAATGGGATAAGAGACCGCCTCACCGAACAGGTGCCGCTTTATGATCCTGTCGGGATAAAGAGTGGCCATGGACACACCCTCCTCTGCTGAAAGCCGCGGCGGAGAACGGCGCACTTTCCGGCCACGCGTATCCGCCCTTGTGTGCGGGAGACGCGATCGAGCCGAGTACGGCAGTTCCAGGCTCAACGAGGAAGGAGCTTAGCCGGACGAAACCCGTCGCGACCTGCGCCCCAAGCTTAGCGCGCGCGACGTGGAATGACCAGCACTCCCGACTGGGTGAATTGTGCCTCGCATATTTTGTGCGATGCATCACATCGAGAATGCGACTGACGCTCGCCAGCGTGCACGGCAGCATGGATCGCCCGCGCCAGCTAAGCGTGTTGACATGCTATTGACGCCGGGTTCGCGGGGGATCATTTTAAAAGCATAGACGCCCGCAAAATTGGCGGTCGCGATCGAAATATCGCGACCGGTTGAATGGGCGAGGCAATAGGCGCGGCGATGGCATAGATGTCATCCTAGAAGAGTCCGCCACCGCGACAGACGCGAGCTCCGCCCTGGATTCGTATCCGCAGCCTTCGATGGCAAGGATGGATCAGGATGGCTGTCGCACTGATACTGCTTCTGGTCGCGATCGGCTCGGTGCTGTTTCACCTCTACAGCCCGTGGTGGTGGACGCCGATCGCCACGAACTGGGCCTATATCGACCACACCATCAGCATCACGTTCTGGATCACGGGCTTCGTTTTCGTYGCGGTCATCGCCTTCATGGCTTATTGCGTCTTCCGCTTTCACCACAAAGAGGGAAGACGGGCTGACTACAATCCGGAAAACAAAAGGCTCGAATGGTGGCTGAGCGTCGGAACCGGCGTCGGCGTCGCGGCCATGCTGGCGCCTGGCCTCGTGGTCTGGCACCAGTTCGTGACGGTGCCTGCGGATGCCACCGAGGTCGAGGTCATGGGCCAGCAATGGCAATGGAGCTTCCGCCTTCCGGGCAAGGACGGGCAGTTGGGCACGTCCGACGTCCGCAACATCGCTCCCGACAATCCGATGGGACTCAATCGTGACGACCCACACGCGCAGGACGACGTCGTGATCGAGAACGGCGACCTGCACCTTCAAATGGGAAAGCCGGTCAAGGTTCTCCTCCGYTCGGTTGATGTCCTGCACGATTTCTACGTGCCCGAATTCCGGGCCAAGATGGACATGGTTCCGGGCATGGTGACCTATTTCTGGATAACGCCGATCCGAACCGGAACGTTCGATGTTCTATGTGCGGAGCTTTGTGGCGCTGCTCACTATCAGATGCGGGCCAAGGTCATCATCGACGAAGAGCGTGAATATCACGCTTGGCTGGAGCAACAAAAGACGTTTGCCGAATTGTCGCCGGCAAAAGCCTTCGTGAAGGCGACGTACCAATCCGGTGGCAAGTAGCAAGCTGCCGCTGCGAAGATGGATCGGGTGCATGAGGCCAACGCCTCGCCCCCGATGGATACGACCGAGGAGGTTCTATGGTCGATATTCCATATGAAGGGATCACCGGCATCCCGCCTGCCGAAGTACCTGAGGTCGAGCTCTATCATCCAAGGAGCTGGTGGACACGGTATGTCTTCTCCCAGGACGCCAAGGTGATCGCCATTCAGTATTCGCTGACGGCCTCGGCCATCGGGCTGGTGGCCCTGGTGCTGTCGTGGCTGATGCGGTTGCAACTGGGATTCCCCGGCACCTTCTCTTTCATCGATGCCAACCAGTACCTCCAGTTCRTCACCATGCACGGSATGATCATGGTGATCTATCTGCTCACSGCGYTGTTCCTGGGCGGCTTCGGCAACTACCTGATCCCGCTGATGGTCGGCGCCCGGGACATGGTCTTCCCTTATGTGAACATGCTGAGCTACTGGGTCTACCTGCTCGCAGTCCTGGTGCTGGCCTCGACATTCTTCGTGCCCGGCGGCCCCACCGGCGCCGGCTGGACGCTATACCCGCCGCAAGCCATCCTCTCCGGAACGCCCGGGCAGGATTGGGGCATCATTCTCATGATGTCGTCCCTGATCCTGTTCATCATCGGCTTCACCATGGGCGGGCTGAACTACGTGGTCACCGTGCTCCAGGCGCGCACCCGCGGCATGACGTTGATGCGCCTGCCCCTGACGGTGTGGGGCATTTTCACGGCCACCGTCATGGCGTTGCTGGCATTCCCTGCGCTCTTCGTTGCCTCGGTCATGCTGCTGCTCGACCGTCTGCTGGGAACCAGCTTCTTCATGCCCTCCCTCGTCGAGATGGGACAGCTGTCGAAATATGGCGGCGGCAGCCCGCTGCTGTTCCAGCACCTGTTCTGGTTCTTCGGCCACCCCGAGGTCTACATCGTCGCCCTGCCCGCCTTCGGCATCGTCTCCGATCTGATCAGCACGCATGCGCGCAAGAACATCTTTGGTTACCGCATGATGGTCTGGGCCATCGTGGGGATTGGTGCGCTCAGCTTCGTCGTGTGGGCACACCACATGTATGTGAGCGGCATGTTCCCGCAATTCGGGTACTTCTTCGCCACCACGACGCTCATCATCGCCATCCCCACCGCGATCAAGGTCTATAACTGGGTGCTGACCCTGTGGCGCGGCGACATTCATCTCAGGGTGCCGATGCTGTTCGCCCTCGGCTTCATCATCACCTTCGTGAATGGCGGCCTCACCGGCCTCTTCCTCGGCAACGTCGTCGTGGACGTGCCGCTTTCGGATACCATGTTCGTGGTCGCGCATTTCCACATGGTGATGGGCGTGGCGCCGATCATGGTCGTGCTCGGCGCGATCTATCATTGGTACCCCAAGGTCACGGGACGGATGCTGAACGACGTCCTCGGCAAGTTTCACTTCTGGGTCACCTTCCTCGGCGCCTACCTGATCTTCTTCCCCATGCACTATCTTGGACTGCTCGGGGTTCCGCGCCGGTATTTCGAACTCGGCGACGCGGCGTTCATTCCGCCCTCGGCCCATTCACTGAACGCCTTCATCTCCGTGGTGGCCCTGACCGTCGGCTTCAGCCAGATGGTGTTCCTGTTCAATCTGGCCTGGAGCCTGTTCAAGGGTGAGGCCTCAGGCGGCAATCCGTGGCGGGCGACGACGCTGGAGTGGCAGACGCCGGAGACGCCCCCAGGGCACGGCAACTGGGGCAAGGAGCTCCCGATCGTGTACCGCTGGGCCTATGACTACAGTGTGCCTGGCGCCGCGGAGGACTTCATTCCGCAGAACCAGCCGCCACGCGCGACGCAGCTCGTTCAGGGAGCTGCTTCGYGAGCGCCATCATCCTGTTCCTGGCTGTGCTTGCGATGATCGCCGGATGGTGGCTGTCGCAGCAGCGGCTGACGGCCAAGCCCTGGCTGGAGGAAGGCGCGGTCGGTGACTTCCCCGGCGGCGATAGCATGACCTGGCCGGCAGCGAAGGTCGGACTTGGCGTGTTTCTCGCCGTCGCGAGCGCATTATTCGTCCTGTTCATCAGCGCCTATTCGATGCGCATGAGCGTGGTGGACTGGCGGCCGCTGCCGGTACCGCGGCTGCTGTGGGTCAACACGGGCGTCCTGGTCCTGAGCAGTGTCGCGCTGCAGTGGGCGTACGTGGCTGCCGGGCGACACGATACCGAGAGCGTCATGATCGGCCTGCTCGTTGGCGGAGCATCTGCCGTGATCTTCCTCGCCGGACAGCTCCTGGCCTGGCAGCGGCTCGGGGCTGCCGGATATTTCGTGGCGTCCAATCCGGCGAATTCCTTCTTCTACCTGTTGACCGCGGTGCACGGGCTGCATCTGACGGGCGGTCTGGTGGCCCTGGGCCGAACCTCAGCCAGGATGTGGCGTGGCGCCGAGATCGCCGAGATGCGATTGAGCGTGGAACTGTGTGCCATCTACTGGCACTTCCTGCTGCTGGTCTGGCTTGTCCTGCTCGGTCTTCTCACGGGCTGGACCGATGATTTCGTCGACATCTGCCGCCAATTGCTGAGCTAGGGAGGCGAGACCAGATGGCTGAGACCGTGCTGACAAATTCGGGCCAATCGACTGCGCGGCTTGAAGGCTGGCGTGGCATCGCCGCCGACTGGGCGTCCGATCAGCGCGCCTTCAAGAACGTGTCCTGGGGCAAGGCCATGATGTGGATCTTCCTCCTCAGCGACACCTTCATCTTCAGTTGCTTCCTGCTCTCCTACATGACGGCGCGCATGTCGACGACCGTGCCG
>NZ_JBFUES010000116.1:0-12019 GCF_056403875.1 Bradyrhizobium sp. P2_E8 | reverse complement strand
GCCCGAGCCACAGCAGCCAGCGGTCGGGATGCAGAAGTCCCGGCAGCAGCGGCAGCCCGGCTTCCGACGCCGCCTTGGAGGCGACTCCCATCAGCGATTGCAGGTAGTTCTGCGCGAGGATGAAGATGGTGGCGCCGATGATCGCGCCGTAGATCGTGCCCATGCCGCCGATCACCACCATCAGCAGGATGTCGAGCATGATCGAGAAGCTGAGCGAGGTGTCGGGGCCGGCATAGCGCAGCCACAGCGCATTCAGGATCCCGGCGCTGGCGGCGACGAGGGCCGCGAGGCAGTTGGCGTAGGTCAGGTGGAACACGGTGCGGAAGCCGAGCGCCTCGGCGCGGAAACGGTTCTCGCGGATCGCCTGCAGCACACGGCCGAACGGCGAGTTCACCACGCGCAGCAAAGCGAGGATCATCACGGCCGATATGGCGAACACGAGGTAGTAGGTGAGGATGCGGCCGTTGACCTCGAACCCGAACAGGTTCTTGGAGATCAGCACCGTGCCCGGGCGCAGTAGCTCGGGCAGCTGGAAGCTGCGGCCGTCCTCGCCGCCGGTCAGCCAGGACAGCTGCGAAGCCAGCACCTGGAAGGCAGAGGCGACCGCCAGCGTGATCATGGCGAAGAAGATCGCCGCGACGCGCAGCGAGAACAGTCCGATCGCGAGCGCGAGCAGCGCCGCAAGCGGCAGGCCGACGACGATGCCGGTTGTGACCGCGGCCCAATTCGGACCCATCCCGTACAACGCGATCGCAATCGCGTAGCTGCCGATGCCGTAGAACATGGTGTGGGCGAACGACACCGAGCCGGTATAGCCGAGCAGCAGGTCGTAGGAGGCGACCAGCGCGGCGAAGACGCAGATCTTGGCCGCGACGTTCAGCGCCTTGGCACCCGGGAACAGGAACGGCGTCGCCGCCAGCGCCAGGATGATGAGGACGAGGACGAGCGTGAGCACGCGGCTGCGCGGCGGATCGCCGGAGAGGATCATCATCGGCTGGTCACCGCATAGAGGCCGCGCGGCCGCCACATCAGAATGGCGACCATCAGCAGGATGTTGGACACGAGGGCGAGTTTCGGCACCAGGAAGCCGCCGTAATTGGCGACCATCGCCACCAGGATCGCGCCGATGAAGCAGCCGCCGATCGACCCGAGCCCGCCAATGATGACGACGATGAAGATCAGCACGGTGAGGTCGTCGCTCATGGAGGCGTGGACCTGCTCGCGGTAGAGCGCCCACATCACGCCGCCGAGGCCGGCGAGCGCGGAGCCCGTCATGAACACGCCGAGGAACAGGCGGCGAATGCGATAGCCGAGCGCCTCGACCATCTCGCGGTTCTCGACGCCGGCACGGATCAGCAGGCCGAGCTTGGTGCGGTTGAGCACGAGCTGGATCGCGATGAAGACGGCAAGGCCGATCAGCGTCGCCAGCACGCGGTACTTCGCGATTGCGACGTCGCCGAAGATGAACGAGCCGCGCAGCGAAGTGGGCAGCGGCATCGGGATGATCTGCGGCCCCCACAGCGCATAGAGCCCCTGCTCGGCGACGATCAGGCCGCCGGTCGTCATCAGGATCTGCTTCAGGTGCTGGCCGTAGACGGGCAGGATCAGCACGCGCTCGACGATCAGGCCGAGCGCGCCGGACACCGCCATCGACAGCAGCGCCGCCGGCGCCAGCACCGCGAGGTTCGTCCAGAGCGAATCGGCCTGAATGGAAGCCGCGAACGGTGCCAGCACCAGGGTTGCGACATAGGCGCCGACGGCGATGAAGGCGCCGTGGCCGAAATTGAGCACGTCCATCAGGCCGAACACCAGCGTCAGCCCGGAGGCCATGATGAAGATCATCATGCCCATGGCGAGGCTCGCGGCGGTCAGCGTCAGCCAGGTGCTGGGCGAGCCGACCAGCGGGATCACCACGAGGGCGAGCGCGACCGGCAGCAGGATCGGCGCGATATCGCGCTTCGGCTTCGGCAGCGGATCGTTTGCGGCAAGTTCTGTCACTGATGCGCCTCCAGGCTCAGGCCGAGCAGCCGCTCCTGCAGCGGCACGTCGGCGGCGAGTGCCGCCATCTCGCCGCGATGGACGATGGTGCCGTTGTCCATGACCAGCACGTTGTCGCCGAGCTCGCGCGCGGCAAAGAAATTCTGCTCGACCAGGAGGATCGTCGCGCCCTTGCGCTTGATCTCCTTCAGGCACTCGATCAGCGCCATGACGATGGCGGGCGCCAGCCCCTTGGTCGGCTCGTCGATCAAGAGCAGCTTGCGCGGCTCGATGATGGCGCGCGCGATCGACAGCATCTGCTTCTGTCCGCCCGAGAGGCTTCCCGCGCGCGACAGCCAGAACCGGCGCAGGGCCGGAAAGAAGCCGAAGATCCAGTCGAGCTGGGCGTCGTCGAGCGGCCCGTCGCGCGCCGCCAGCACGAGGTTCTCCTTCACCGTGAGGTCGGAGAACACCGCCATGCTTTCGGGCACGTAGCCGACGCCGAGCCGGGCGATGTCGGGCGTGGCGCGGCTCTCGATGCGCGTCCCGGCGAGGCTGATCTCGCCCTTCGAGGCCTGCCAGAGGCCCATGATGGTGCGCAGCGTCGTGGTCTTGCCGGCGCCGTTGCGGCCGAGCAGCATCGTGGTCTGTCCCTGCGGGACCGTAAGATCGATGCCCTGGAGAATGTGATAGCGGCCGATATGCGTGTGCACGCCGGAGAGTTTGAGCAGATCGGTCATGCTGCACTCTTCGGTGCGACGCCGAGATAGGCCTCCTGCACGATCGGCGAGGCGATCACCTCGGCCGGCGGCCCGTCGGCGACCAGCTGGCCGTTATGCAGCACGATGATGCGGTCGGCGAGCGAGCGCACCACGTCCATCTTGTGCTCGACGAGGAGAATGATCTTGCTCCTGTSCTGCTTGAGCTGTGCGATCAGGTTGAGCACGACAGGCACCTCGTCGATGCTCATGCCCGCGGTCGGCTCGTCGAACATGAACACCTTCGGCTCCAGCGCGATCATCAGCGCCACCTCCAGCTTGCGCTGGTCGCCATGTGACAGCGCGGTCGCGGCGACACCGCGGCGGCTACCGAGCGCGACCTGGTCGAGGATGGCGTCGGCGCGTGCAATCAGGTCGCGGCGGACCATCCACGGCCGCAGCATGTCGTAATGGGTGCCGTTCGCCGCCTGCACCGCGAGGCGGACATTTTCCTCGACCGACAGATTTGGGAACAGATTGGTGAGCTGAAAGGCACGCCCGAGGCCCGCGCGCGTGCGCAACGGCGCGGAATGCTGGGTGATGTCGGTGCCGTCGAACAGGATGCTGCCGTGCGAAGCGCGCAGCTGGCCCGAGATCAGGTTGAAATAGGTGGTCTTGCCGGCGCCGTTCGGCCCGACGATGGCGGTGAGCTCACCCGGGCGGAACGTGCAGGAGACGTTGTTGACCGCGACGTGGCCGCCAAAGCGGATGGTGAGGTCGCGGGTTTCGAGAGTAAGCGGCATTCTTGCAAACCGGGTTGGTCTATCGGTTCATCTCTCCCCGAAGGGGAGAGGTCGATTTGCTCCTGGCGATGCGAAGCATCGTCCAGTGCAAATCGGGTGAGGGGGCTCAGGTCCCACGAGAGGGTTGTACCCCCTCACCTTGGGGAGAGGTGAAGTACCTACCGCTTGTTGCGGACGGGGACGTCCATGTCCTCGATCTTCAGCTCGCGCACAGGCTCGAGCACGGCCCAGGCGACGTTCGGATCGACCTTGACCTTGAAGTGATACATGCTCTGGAGCGCCTGATGGTCCTCTTTCCGGAACACCATCTTGCCCTTCGGCGTGTCGAACTCCAGGCCTTCCATCGCCGTGATCAGCTTCTCGGTGTCGGTCGACTTCGCCTTGGTGACGGCGGCGACGACGGACATCGCGGCGGCGAAACCGCCCGCGGTGAAGAAGTCCGGCGGTGCGTTGAAGCGCTTCTGGTGCTCGGCGACGAGCCAGTCGTTCACCGGGTTCTTCGGGATCTCGTAGAAGTAATAGGTCGCGCCTTCCATGCCGGGCAGGCCCTTGTAGGCGGCGAGCGCCGGCAGGATGTTGCCGCCGGTGGAGAGCTCGATGCCGTAGCGCTTCGGATCCATGTCCTGGAGCTTGGCCAGCGGATTGCCGGCGCCGGCCCAGATCACCCAGATCACCTTGCGGCCCGGTTTGTCCTTGAGCGCGTCGAACAGGCGCTGGCCGACCGCGGTGAAGTCGGTGGTCGAGGTCGGGGCATATTCTTCGGCGGCGAGCGTCGCGCCGGTCTTGGCGAGCGCCTCCTTGAAGGCGGCGACGCCGTCGCGGCCGAAGGCATAGTCCTGCGCCAGCGTTGCAACGGTGACGCCCTGCTTGCCGATCGCGACTGCGTTCGAGATCGCGTCCTGCGAGGAGTTGCGCGCGGTGCGGAAGATGTAGCGATTCCACTTCTCGCCGGTAATCTGGTCTGCGACCGCCGGCTCGACGATCAGGATCTTCTTGTTCTCCTCGGCGACGGGGAGAATGGCGAGCGCGGCGGCTGACGATGTCGTGCCGATCGCGATGTCAGCCTTGTCGTCCTGATAGGCTTCCGCGAGCGCGGCCTTGGAGAGGTCCGGCTTGCCCTGGTCGTCCTTGGTGATGACGACGATCTTGCGGCCGTCGAGCGTCATGGTGCCCTTGGTGGCGTATTCGAAGCCCATTTGCAGGCCGGTCTCGGTCTGCTTGGCGTAGGCCTCGAGCGGGCCGGTCTTGCCGTAGATCAGTGCGACCTTGAGGTCGTCGGCCTGTACGGAGGTGCCCGCGGCGAGCGCGAGGATGGTTGTTGTTATGATGAGTGATCGACGCACGATGGTCCCTCCTGATTCAAAATTTCTCGGTAACAGCGATTTGCACAACGTTACGAACATTGCAATTCAACCTTCCGGCGGACTGCGCCGGCGCATCAACATGCATCATTTTTAGGCCTGCCGTGTCACGCGCGTGTCGCCGGACGCGGCGGGGCTGCCGGCCGACTCGATCTGCCGCCAGTCCGACTGCGCCTCTTCCGCGCTCTCGAAGATGTGCGGCGCGACGCCGCGCTTCTCCAGGGCTTCGCCGAGCTTGATGCGCAGGAAGCCGGACGTGGTGTAGCGCGACACGCCGGAATAGAAGCGGTCGACGAGGCTGCGCACCATGGCCGAATAATCGTCCATCAGCTCCGGCAGGATCGAGAAATTGTCGTAATTGACGATGGCGTAGACCCGGCGGCCGAGCGGGGCGAGCCTCGCCTCGACGAGGGCCGCGATCGCATCGATCTCGGCCTTGCTGCGCAGCGGATAGCGTTCCAGGTTGATGAAGAACAGGTTCTGCTGCTCGTCGAGCGTGAAGCGCTGGTCGAGCGGAATGGTCAGCAGCCGCTCGCGCAGGTCCATGGGGCCGTCGCGGAAGATGCGGGCGTCCATCAGGACGGGGTCGCGCGGGATCAATGGCTTGAAATCCATCAGGCGCAGGATATCGCGCTCGATGTCGATGCCGGGCGCTATTTCCGTGAGTTCGAGCCCGTCGGGCCGCAATACGAAGACGCAGCGCTCGGTGACATAGAGCCCGCGCTGCCCCCGCGCCGCCGCGAAGGGGCCGCTGAAGGTGACGTGCTCGACGCTGTCGACGAATTTGCGCGACCTCGCCTCGTCGAGGATGACGAGCTTCCCGTCGTTCACCGCGATGCGCTGCTTGCCGGCGCCGAACGTGCCGACGAAGACGACCTCCTTGGCATTCTGGCTGATGTTGATGAAGCCGCCGGCACCCGCAAGCTTCGGTCCGAACTTGCTAACATTGAGGTTGCCGGCGCGATCGACCTGGGCGAGCCCGAGGAAGGCGGCATCGAGGCCGCCGCCGTCGTAGAAGTCGAATTGATAGGGCTGGTCGATCACTGCCTGGGTGTTGATCGCCGCGCCGAAATCGATGCCGCTCGCCGGGATGCCGCCGATCACACCAGCCTCGGTCGTCAGCGTGATGAGGTCGATGATCCGCTCTTCATTGGCGACGGAGGCGATCCCCTCGGGCATGCCGATGCCGAGATTGACCACGCTGTTGGCTTTCAGCTCGAAGGCGGCGCGGCGCGCGATAATCTTGCGTTCGCTGATCGGCATTACCGGCAACGAGGCGGCGCGGACCCGGATCTCGCTGGAGAAGGCCGGATTGTATTGCGTGCCGAATGTCTGCCAATGATGCTCAGGCTTCGCCACGACGACGCAATCGACGAGGATGCCGGGAATCTTGACCTGGCGCGGATTGAGGCTGCCGCCCTCGGCCACGCGTTCGACCTGGGCAATGACGATGCCGCCGGAATTACGTGCCGCCATGGCGATGGCGAGCGCCTCGAGCGTCAGCGCCTCCTTTTCCATGGTGAGGTTGCCGTCGGGATCGCCGGTGGAGGCGCGAATGATCCCGACATTGATCGGGAAGGTTTTGTAGAGCAGGCACTCTTCACCGCGAAGCGCGATCAGTTCCACCATGTCCTCGGTGGTGCGCGCATTCAGCTTGCCGCCGCCGTGCCTGGGGTCGACGAAGGTGCCCATGCCGACGCGGGTGATGTGGCCGGGCCGGTGCGCCGCGATGTCGCGGAACAGGTGCGTGATGACGCCCTGCGGCAGATTATAGGCCTCGATCTGGTTGGCGATCGCAAGCTGCTGCAATTTGGGCGCAAGGCCCCAGTGCCCGCCGATCACCCGCCGGACCAGGCCCTCATGGGCGAAATGGTTGACGCCGCGGTGCTTGCCGTCGCCCTGGCCGGCGGCATAGACCAGCGTCAGATTGTGCGGCTTGCCTTGCGTGTAGGGCGCGTCACCCTCGTTGGAGAGATAGAGCTCCTCCAGCGCCACGGCGATCTCCTCGGCAAAGCCGATGCCGACGAAGCCGCCGGTCGCGACCGTGTCGCCGTCACGGATCAGCATGACGGCTTCCGCCGCGGTGACGACTTTGCCCTTCTCGGCGTTGCGCAGGTAGGGCAAGGCAGGATGCTGGCTCATGGCATTCCCTCCCGTGTCTGTTGCGGACCGCATGCCCGTTCTTCTCGCTTGGCCTTATTCGTATCGCGTGGAGCGGCTGGCGACCAGCCGCTCCAGCGTCGCGGGGTGTCGCGCTCTGCTCATTCAGGGCTGAGCGATCTTGCGGGTTTCGGTGGCGAAATAGACCGAGACGATGGTGATGATCGCCAGCGCGATCATGTACAGCGAGATCGGCCAGGTTGCCGGCGCGTACGCCGTCATCAATCCCGTCGCGATCAGCGGCGATAGCGCGCCGGCGAAGATCGAGGCGAGGTTGTAGCCGAGCGAGACGCCGCTATAGCGCACCTTGGTGCCGAACAGCTCCGACAGGAAGCTCGCCTGCGGGCCRTACATCGCGGCGTGGCCGACGGCGAGGCCGAGCACGATCGCGATCCAGGCATATTGCGGGTTCTTGGTCGAAAGCAGCATGAACAGCGGGAACGACATCAGCGCGGAGAACACCGCGCCGAAGATGTAGATCGGCCGCCGCCCGAGGCGGTCGGAGAGTGCGCCGAAGGCGGGAATGGTGAAGGTCTCGATCGCCGCGCCGATCAGCACGCCGTTGAGCATGTCCTGCTTGTTCATGCCGAGCGATTGCGTCGCATAGGCCAGCACGAAGGTCGCGTAGATGTAGAAGAAGCCGTTTTCGGCAAAGCGCGCGCCCATCGCGAGCAGGATGTTCTTGGGGTACATGCGGATCGCCTCGACGATCGGCATCTTGACCTCTTGCTTGGTGTCCTTGACCTTCTGGAACTCCGGCGATTCCGCGATGGTGAAGCGGATCCAAAGGCCGACCAGCACCAGCGCGATCGAGAACAGGAACGGGATGCGCCAGCCCCAGGAAAGAAGCTGTGCGTCGGTCAGCATCGCGGACACCACCGAGAACACCAGCGTGCCGAGCACGAGGCCAAGCGGCGCCCCGAGCTGCGGCCAGCTGCCGTAAAATCCCTTCTTGTCCGCAGGCGCATGCTCGACCGCCATCAGCACCGCGCCGCCCCATTCGCCGCCGAGACCAAAACCCTGGATCAGCCGGCAGGTCACCAGCAGGACCGCGGCCCAGATGCCGGCGGTCTCGTAGGTCGGCAGGAAGCCGATCGCCGCGGTCGCGGCGCCCATGATCAGCAGGGTCAGATAGAGCATGGTCTTGCGGCCGATCTTGTCGCCGTAGTGGCCGAACACCACGCCGCCGAGCGGACGCGCGATGAAGCCGAGCGCGTAGGTCGCGAACGCCAGCAGCGTTCCCATCATGGGGTCGAAGGTCGGGAAGAACAGCTTGTTGAAGATCAGCGCCGCGGCGGTGCCGTAGAGGAAGAAGTCGTACCACTCGATGGCCGTGCCGATCAGGCTCGCGGTGGCGACCGTCACGTGCGAGGGCTGTCTCGCCTCAAGCTGATGGACTGAGATCGCTTCACTCATCTTGCGTCCTCCCTGGTTGCGAATGCGCATGTGCAGCACGCGTCATTGTGCAGAGCGAAGAGCAAGCTCTGCGCCAGATGCCACAGGTTTGCGCAAAATGGCTGAAAACCCAGCAGTTTCAGCGCGGGCTCCGGGAAAGAGCAGCAGCGCGCCGTGTCAGGAATCCGAGACTCCGGACACCCGATGTCTCGCAACTCAGACGGATGCGGCTCCCGAGGCGAGGCCGAACTTCGCGAGCTTCTTGTAGAAGGTCGCGCGCGAGATCTGGAGCATCTTGGCCGCTTCCGATATCTGGCCGTTGCTGGCGGCGAGCGCCTGTTCGAGCGTGTGCTTCTCGAACTCGGCCTCGGCTTCCGCATAGGGCAGGACGAGGCCGGCCGGCCGCGATGGTGCCGTGGGCACCGTTTCCGCGCCGACGGGGAGAATGCGATCGAAGTCGTCGCTGGTGAGGCGTCCCGAATCGCTCAGGATCAGCGCGCGTTCCAGGATGTTGCGCAGTTCGCGGACATTGCCGGGCCAGCCATAGCGCGCAAGCGCAGCCAGGCCGCTCGGCGTGATCCTGGCATTGAGGTAGTCGCCGGATGCGCTGATGTCGTCGAGCAGCCGTCCACAGATCTCGGGCAGGTCGTCCAGGCAGTGCCGCAGGGGCGGCAGCACGATCGAGAGCACGTTGAGCCGGTAGTAGAGATCCGCCCGGAATGTCCCCTCGCTGACCCGCTTGTGCAGGTCGACATTGGTGGCCGCAATCACGCGCACGTCGACCCTGGTGACCTTGTCGGAGCCGAGTGGCTCGATCTCGCGCTCCTGCAGCACGCGCAGCAGCTTGGCCTGCAATTGCAGCGGCATCTCGCCGATTTCGTCGAGGAACAAGGTGCCGCCGTCGGCGATCCGGAATTTTCCGTCGCGACCCTTGCGGTCCGCGCCGGTATAGGCGCCCGGCGCGGCGCCGAAGAACTCCGATTCGATCAGCGTGTCCGGGATCGCCGCGACGTTGACGCTGACGAACGGCTTTTCGGCGCGGGCGGACGCGTTGTGGATGGCCTGCGCCATCATTTCCTTGCCGGTGCCGGTCTCCCCGGTGAGCAGAATGGTGACGCTCTGGCGCGCGGCGCGCGCTGCAAGCGTCTTGGCCTGTGCGATGTCAGCGGTTGCACCGACATAGTCGTCGAACGTGAACCGGGCGGCACGTGCATGCGACAATTGCCGCCGCGCCAGCCGCAAATCGTTTTCGAGCTGGGCGACGCGACCGAGCAGTGGCTTCAAGCCCTCGAGGCGGTCGTAAAGCACGAAGCCGATCGCGCCGATGATGTTCCCTTTCTCGTCCTCGATCGGCATGCGGGTCACGACGAGTTGCTCGCCGCCGAGCTCCATGATGTCGAGGATGATCGGTTCACCCGTTTCCACGACCCTTCGCATCAGGCTGTTGGGGATGACCTCCTCGATCGGGCGGCCGAGCGCCTCGGATTCATGCGAGAGGCCCATCGCGGTGACGTATTTCTCGTTGACATACACCACGCGTCCGCTGCGATCGATTGCGATGGCGCCCTCGCACAGATGCTCCAGCCGCTCGAACAGCGTCTCCATGGCGCGTGCGCGGATATAGGCGGGATCGCTGACGACGGAAGAGGGACCGGACATGGCGTGCCTCGCGGGAAGCCCGCCTGTTTATTACCAAAAGGGCAGTAATTTCAAAGGGCGAAAACGGGGCTGGCTCCGAACTTGCCGTCGTCCCGGCCTTCGCCGGGACGACATCCAGATAGTGGAGCCTACCTTCGATACCCGTTCGCCCGCGAATAGCCCTGCCGGTTCTGCTGCATCGGGCGGCTGGCCACGCTGGCGCGGGACTCGCTGGAGACGGGTGTTGCGAGCTTCAGCTCCTCCAGGAAGATCGGCCGCGAGAAATAATAGCCCTGCGCGTAGCGGATCTTGCTCGCGGCCTGGAGGTAGGCGAGCTCCTCGTAGGATTCGAGGCCCTCGGCGATCACGGTCATGCCGAGTGCCTCGCTCAAGGATTCGATCGCTCGCAGGATGCCCTGGCTGCGCGGCCGCTTATGGATGTCGGTGATGAAGGAGCGGTCGATCTTGATTTCGTCGGCGGTGATATCGGCGAGCGCCGAGAGCGAGGAATAGCCGGTGCCGAAATCGTCGATCGAGATGCCGACGCCGAGCTTGCGGAACATCGGCAGGATTTCCGACTGGAAATGGCTTTTGGCGACGAAGGCCTCTTCCGTCAGCTCGATCATGAAGCGCTGGGGAAAGCCGGTGTTGTCCAGCGCCTGCGCGAAGCTGCGCATGAATTCGGGATTGCCGGCCTGCCTGGCGGCAACGTTGATGCTGATGGAGGCTTCCGCGCCGAACGTCTCGTTGATCAGGTCGATCGACTTGACGATCTCGGCAAGCACGAGATGGGTCAGCTCGTCGATCAATCCGAGCTCGCCGGCAAGGTTGATGAACGAGCCCGGCGCCTGGATCACGCCTTCGTCGTCGCGCAGCCGCACCAGGGCCTCGATGCCCTTCACCGCCTGCGTGCGGATGTCGACCTTGGACTGGAACGCGCAGCAGAAGCGCTTCTCGAGGATGGCGAGCCGCAGCGACTGCTCGATCTTGGTCCGCGCCAGCGCCTCGCGCTCCATGCTGGCGTCGAAGAAGGCGGCCGATCCCTTGCCGTCGTTCTTGATGCGGTACATCGCGATGTCGGCGTTCTGACGCAGCGTCTCGAAGCTGCTTCCATGGTCGGGATAGAGGCTGATGCCGACCGAGGTCGAGGCGAAGACCTCCGAATGGTCGATGAAGAACGGCGCGGTCAGCCGCTCCAGCGTCGCCTGCATGAACTCGGCGACTTCCTCCTGGCTCTGGATCGGAAACAGCAGCAGCAGGAATTCGTCGCCGGAGATGCGCGACAGCATGTCGGAATCGCGCAGGTCGCGCCCGAGCCGCTTCGCCAGCTCGACCAGCAGCGCATCGCCGACGGCGTGGCCGTAATAGTCGTTGATGTGCTTGAAATTGTCGACGTCGAGAAAGGCTAGCGCGAAGCGCTCGCCGCCGTGATCGCGCGCGAGCAGGTTGTTGGCGCGGTGTTCGATCACGCGCCGCGAGGGCAATCCGGTCAACTCGTCGAAATAGGCCGAGCGGAACAGCTGGTCCTCGAAATTCTTCTGCTCGGTGATGTCGGAGGAGGCGGAGATCAGGAGCTCGCGTCCGGCGAGGCGAACCGGACGATGGGTCGTGAGCAGCACCTGGCGCGCGGGGCCGTCGTGCAGGGCTTCCTCGGTGACGACCGCCTGGCCGGCGCTCAGCGCCTTCCGGCAGGCTTCCCGGCGCGGCGCCAGATCGGGCGAGGGACGGCTGCCGTCCATGCCGAGCTGCGCCGCGGCGGCATCGTTAACGAGCAGAAGTTCGCCATGGGCGTCCTGCACGGTCAGGCCGGCCGGCAGCATTCTAACGATTTCCTTGAGAAATCCGAGTTCGGCTTCGCTCGCGCCGGAATATCTGTTGTCGTTCATAGAAGTCATGAATCTTGTTGTTTCAGCGCGCCTTTGCAATGGGTGCGATCTTGCGTGGTTCCCTCTTAAGTTTGGTTAAGGGGTCCGGAGAAATACGGGAG
>NZ_JBFUES010000115.1:0-12024 GCF_056403875.1 Bradyrhizobium sp. P2_E8 | reverse complement strand
TCCGCTGGCGCCGCCGCCGGGTTCGGCTCCCGCGGCTTCGGCTCCCGCGGCTGCGGATAACGAATAGTTCGGCTTTGAAAACCTGCGGCCGGCCCGCTAATGCTGGGGCATGCCACTCCATCTGATCAAGCTCGCCGTCGGCTGCGACTCCGTCAAGGAATTGAAGGAGTGGGTGGCCGAACGGATGCAGACCGCCAAGAAGAAGGGTCTGCCGCAACATCACATCCACATCACCCGCATGGTGCCCAAGCGCGACGCCGAGATCCTCTCGGGCGGGTCGCTCTATTGGGTGATCAAGGGCGAGATCGCCGCGCGCGAAAAGATCATCGGCATCGAGCCGTTCCGCGACAAGGACGGCATCGGGCGCTGCCGGATCGTGATGCAGCCGAAGGTGATCCCGGTCTCGCCGCGGCCGATGCGCCCGTTCCAGGGCTGGCGCTATCTCGCCGATGATTCCGTGCCGCCGGATCTCGGCAAGTCCGCCGCGGGCACCATCGCGGCAATGCCGGAGCCGATGCGGCGCGAGCTGCGCGATCTCGGGCTGCTCTGAGCATGATCCGGAAAAGCGCGTAGCGGCTTTCCGGAAAGATCATGCTCAAACAATAACCTAAAGCGCGATGTCGTCATCGCGCTTCAGACCGCGATATTGTCGATCAGCCGGGTCGTGCCGAGCTTGGCTGCGACCAGGATCCGCAACGGGCCGTCCTTGCGCGAGGTGACCTGTGCCAGCGTCTCGGCGTGACGGGCCTCGAAATAGTCGAGCACGAAGCCGGCCGCCTTGATTGTCGCGGCGCCGCGCGCCATCGCCGGCGCGATGGCCTCGCCGGCGCGGATGCGCCCGGCGCTGTCCTTCATGGCGCGGTAGAGCGTGGTCGCGGTCTGCCGCTCCTGCGGGGAGAGATAGACGTTGCGCGATGACATCGCGAGCCCGTCGCGCTCGCGCACGGTGCGGGAGCCGATCACCTTGACGCCGAGATCGAGATCCCGCGCCATCTGCGTCACCACCCGCAATTGCTGAAAGTCCTTCTCGCCGAAGATCGCGAGGTCCGGACCGCATTGCGTGAACAGCTTGCCGACGACGGTGGCGACGCCACCGAAAAAGTGGGGCCGGAAACGGTCCTCGAGGCCGGCCAGCGCCGGACCCTCCGGCACGATTCGGGTTGCAAAGCCCTGCGGATACATGGCCTCGACGCCGGGGTGCCAGACGATGTCGACGTCCTCGGCCGCGAGCTTGGCGATGTCGGCCTTCCAGGTCCGGGGATAGGCGCCGAAATCCTCGGTCTGAGCGAATTGAGTCGGGTTGACGAAGATCGAGACCACGACGCGGCTTGCGCGCCGCCTGGCGAGGCGCACCAGCGACACGTGGCCGTCATGGAGCGCCCCCATGGTCGGGACCAGCGCGATCGTGGCCTTTCGCTTGCGAAGATTATCGACGGCGCGTCGGAGCGCAGGGACCGTACGGGCGATCAGGGGGCTTCGTTGCATCGGGACTCGGGGGCTTGCGGATGGGTTGGGCGCGGCCTGCAGCGCAGCCGGCTAACCTTAACAAGCAGCCATCGTGGACGCCATGCATCCGGATGCGGCACAGCATCCCGCGCAAAGCTGCTGAGGCTGTCGCGACATCGTGGGCTGGATCACAGGCGTGATGCGGCGATGCGATTCATGATGACGACTAACGCGCTGTGATTTCGTTATCCTGTCACGCATTTCACTTGACCGCAGACGCGGTCAACTCGAAGATATTGCTTAGGGGCGTTGAGGATCACCATGCTTGTGCAGGCTAGCCAAGGCCAATCCGGCTCGGCGCACGTCGTTGTGCTGGGTAACGAGAAGGGCGGCTCCGGCAAATCGACCACGGCCTTGCATATCGCGGTTGCGCTCCTGAAGGCCGGTCAGCGCGTCGCCACCATCGATCTCGACTGCCGCCAGCAAAGCTTCACCCACTACATCTACAACCGCGCCGCCTGGGCTCGCCGCACCAAGCTCGACCTCGAGTTGCCGGTGCATCGCTGCATCAAGCTCGGCGAGACCATGCAGATTGCCGAGAACGAGAACTCCGAGTTCCAGCAGTTCATGGAAGCGGTCTCGGCGGTCGAGAGCAGTTTCGATTTCATCGTCATCGATACGCCCGGCACCGACAGCTACCTGATGCGACTCGCCCACTCGATGGCCGACACGCTGGTCACGCCGATCAACGACAGCTTCCTCGATTTCGACGTGCTCGGCACCGTCGACCCCGCCAACTATGCGGTCACCGGCGAGAGCCACTATGCCGAGATGGTGCGCGATGTCAGGCGCAAGCGTCGTCAGCTCGACGGCTCGAGCACCGACTGGATCGTGGTGCGCAACCGCCTGTCCATGCTCGGCTCGCGCAACAAGCAGCTCGTCGCCGAGGGGTTGAAGGATCTGTCGCTGCGGCTCGGCTTCCGCTATGTCGACGGCTTCGCCGAGCGCGTCGTCTACCGCGAATTTTTCCCGCGCGGCCTCACCGCCCTCGACGAGATCGACGAGGCGACGCTCGGCATGCGGCCCAATCTCGGCCATCTCACTGCGCGGGAGGAGGTGACGAGCCTGCTCCGCCAGCTCAAGCTGCCRCTCGACGAGCGCGGCCGCCGCCGCGCGGCCAATCGGGCCGAGTGGTTCAGCCAGGTCGACAAGCCGCTCGAGGTCCACGACATCCTCGGCGCCTGAGTTAGCGGTATATCGCTACTTCCGGGCAACCTCATGGGGCTGGTCCCCGTGGGAACTGAGCGCGCCTTCGGCCGTTTTCATTCTACGTTTACTGCGAAATTGAACCCAATCGAGGCCGGTTGTGTCCTATGGTGACCTACAGCCTGACGTAGCCGTATGAGAGAGGGGGTGCCCAAGAAACGTGTGCGGCGCACAATGAAAGGGCTGCCGGTTCACAATATTTGGCCTTCCTGTCACGTGCCTGTGACATATATTAGCGAATAGGCGACCAGGGGCCGAAGAGCTCCGGAACAACACGATTTTCAACAGGGATTCAGGCCGCAAGAGCCTGAGGCTGAGGACGAAAATGAAGCGTGGAATTGYCGTTCTGGTTTCGGTCAGTGCCCTCTGCGGCGTCGCCTATTTCACGGCGAGCAAGTGGGCGATCAGGCATGAGACCATCACCTTCTACGACGCTTCGCGCGACAACCGTCCGGTGCCTGTCGATATCGCGATCCGTCGCGACAAGGAAATGCAGGCCGATGCCGGCATGATCACGATGCCTGTGGCCGTGATCAACCACGGCAACACCGTCAAGAACACCGAGTACGGCTTCCTCGCCAACATTTTCGCTGCGCGCGGCTACCTCGTCGTGAGCCCGCAGCATGATTTGCCGACCGATCCTCCGATGGTGACCAAGCCCGGCGAGCTCTATGTCGGCCGGTTGCCGCAGATCCTGCGCGGTGTGGCCAACATCCATCTGGCGATGCAGGAGATGAAGAAGGTTCAGCCCAACGCCGATTACGAGAAGGTGACGATGGTCGGCCACTCCATGGGCGGCGACATCACGATGTACTTCGCCAAGCAGTATCCGGATGAGGTCAAGAAGGTCGTCACGCTCGACAATCTGCGCGTGCCGTTCGTCACCGCCGGCAAGTTCAAGATCCTGTCGTTCCGCTCCACCGATCCGCAGTTCAAGGCCGATGCGGGCGTGATCCCGAGCGACGAGGAATGCGAGAAGGCCGGCATCCAGGTCGTGAAGACCGAATTCCAGCACAACGACATGCGCGACACCGGTCCGGATGTGGCCAAGAACTCGATCCAGAGCATGCTCGACAAGTTCCTGAGCACGACTGACAGCGAGGTGGCGCCGGTTGATACGCAATCGTCCCCGCCCAATATTCTCGAGCCCGGTCCGGTCGCCCTGATGGCGCCCGCCAAGAGCTGACGTATCCATCATAGTGAGAAACGACTTTCAAAGCCTCCGCCGGCGCCCGCCCGCGGAGGCTTTGCACATTGACCGGGCTGCACGCGCTAACCACATTAGCCGTTCACACTGGGCCAAGGCATGTCGGGCGAACCTATCAAACCGCGCGGCCGCGGTGCCGTCTCGCCACAAGCAGGCGGCGCGGTGCCGCAGGCCGGGACGTCGACCTCGGACGATATCGCCGCCTTTGTCGCCAAGGCGCGTGCGCTGTCACCGCATGCTCCGGGCGCGAAAGGGCGGCTGATCTTCGCGCTGGATGCGACGATGAGTCGGCAGCCGACCTGGGACATGGCCTGCGCGCTCCAGGCCGACATGTTTCGTGAGACCGCGGCGCTCGGCAGTCTCGACATCCGGCTGGTCTACTACCGCGGCTTCAACGAGTGCCGTGCCACGGGGTGGATCTCCGACAGCGCCAGGCTCGCGACCCTGATGAGCAAGATCGATTGCCGCGGCGGCGACACCCAGATCGGCAAGGTGCTGAGCGAGGCGCGGCGCGAGGCCGTCGCATCGGGCGTAAGGGCCGTGGTCTTCGTCGGCGACGCGATGGAGGAGCAGGTTGACGAGCTCTGCGCCAAGGCCGGCGAGCTCGGCATGCTCAAGGTGCCGGTGTTCGTGTTTCAGGAAGGGCATGACGCGGTGGCGGAGCAGGCCTTTCGCGAGATCGCGCGCCTGACCGGCGGTGCCTGGTGCCGTTTTGATCCCGGCGCGGCGGCACAGCTGCGCGAGCTGTTGCGGGCAGCCGCGACCTATGCCGCCGGCGGCCGCGAGGCGTTGTTGAAGCTGGCGAAGAGCGCGAGCGGTGCGGCCCAGCTGATCGGCCAGATGAAGTAGCCGGTCACATCCGCCAAATGCGGACGGGCGAAAGGACGCCATGCTTTTTGGCAACAGGGCGCCTATATTCCGGTCATGACCCTGATCGCCGGCGCTGTCGCCGTTATCACGCTTTATCTGCTGCTTCAGATGTTCCGCGCCGCCAATCCCGCGGTGCTGGCGCGCACCATCAAGTTCGGCGGCGGCGTGGTGGCGCTGGCGGTTGCGGCTTTCACGGGCTTGCGGGGCGAGCTGGCGGTCGCGATCCCGCTCGGGATTTTCGGCGCCGGGCTGCTCGGCTGGACGCCGTTGGCGAATGCCGGCTTCGGCAATTTCGGCGGGCTGTTCGGTGGCGGCGCGGCGCCCGCGTCCGGGCAGGCCTCGCGCGTGCGCTCGCAATTCCTCGACATGCGGCTCGACCACGATTCTGGCCGGCTCGGAGGCCAGATCGTTGCCGGGCCTCACGCCGGGCACGATCTCGACGAGTTCGATCTCGCCGGCCTGCTGGCGATGGTCCCGGCGTTCGACGCCGAGAGCGTGGCCTTACTTGAAAGCTATCTGGACCGCCGGTTTCCCGCCTGGCGTCAGAACGCGCAGGGCGATGCGGCAGGGGGGCAGCGCCGCACGGCGGCGAGCGGCAAAATGACGGCGGAGGAGGCCTATCAGATCCTTGGCTTGCAGCCGGGAGCGGGGCGTGACGACATCAGCCGGGCCCACAAGTCCCTGATGAAGAAACTCCATCCCGACCAGGGGGGCTCGACGTATCTCGCTGCCCGGGTAAACGAGGCCAAGGATACTCTGCTTCGCACGCATAACGGCTAACTCCGGCACCACGCTACAAACGCTCGTACCGCGTGAGCTCCGTTGCTCTGTCTGTCGTCGCCCCGATGCCCGCCATTGTCGGCGTGGTCGATCTCTTGAGTAGAAATTTAACCGTAAATTGTTGACGAGAGGTTGTCGCGGAACTGACTTTGGCGGCCGCATGCCGAAAACAAAAATGCCCGCGCAAGGCGCGGGCATTTTTTTCGGAACGGTGCAGGAGATCAGTTGCGGACGGTGATGCAGGAGATGTCGGCGCGCTTCAGGGCGCGGCAGACGGCTTCGGCCTGATCCCGCTCGAGCCCGGCGAAGCGGGCGCGATAGAGCTTGCGATTGTCCTTGGCGACGACCGGCTCTGTGAACGGATCGGCCTTGCTGAGCAGGCCGCGGGCCGAGCTGCGCGCGGCATCGATGCGCTGCTGGGCTTCGTTCTCGCTCTCGAGCGCGCCGACCTGGACGATCCAGCCGCTGTGGGTGACGACCGGCTTGGTGGTGGCGCTCATCTGGATCGGCTGCGGCGCCGGGTCGGCGGACGCGAGTTTCGGAGCGGCCGGGGCGGGCGCGGCGGCGGTTGCAGCCGGCAGCACGCCGAGGACGCCGTTGCCGGTGCCGAAGCCGGCCGGCTGCCGCGGCAGCTCGGTGCGGGCGACTTCCGCCTTCGGCGCTTCCGGTTGGCTCTGGAATTCGGGCTTGTTGATCAGATCGGCCCGGGCGACGACGGCGCCGGAGGTTTCCGCGACGTCGGAGCGGGACGCAACCGTGCTGGTAACCTGCGGAGCGACCTGAGCCGGAGCGGCGGAGGCGACCTTCACGGCGCCGGCCTTGACCTGCACCGTCTTGACCCGGACCGGCTTCATCGGTTCGGACGAGCCCGGGATGATCGAGAGCGGCTGGCTGGAGATCACGCCATTGGTGAGCGGCGCGGGCTCGATCTTGGATTCAGTCGGCCGAGCTTCAGGCTTGGGTTGAGCGGGCGGCATTGCGGCGGTGGCGGCCGCAAGCGTGGACAGACGCGAGGCAAGACGCGACGGGGCCGCTTCGGGAGCAGGGACGGCGGCGGCCTGGGCCTGCGGAGCGGTGCGGGCCGGGGTATCTGACGCATCCGCGACCTCGGCAGCGGCGTCAGAGCCGTTGCGCTCGGTGACTGCGGCGACGGTGTGCGTGGTCGCGCCCTTCTCGAGATTCTCGGCGAGCAGGTTGCGCATGATGGCGTCGCGCGAACCGCCGCTGCGGCCGCCCAGCACCACGCCGATCAGGTGGCGGTTGCCGCGGCGCATCGAGCTCACGAGGTTGAAGCCGGAGGCGCGGGTGTAGCCGGTCTTGATGCCGTCCACGCCCTCGACGCTGCCGAGCAGGTGGTTATGGTTCCGGATCGACTGGCCGCGCCAGTTGAACGTCGAGGTCGCGAAATAGCGGTAGTAGCGCGGGAAGCGCTCCTGGATGGCGCGGCCGAGCGTGGCCTGATCGCGCGCGGTCGTGACCTGCTCGTCGTTGGGAAGGCCGTTGGCATTCCGGTAGACCGTCTTGGACATTCCGAGCGAACGCGCCTTGCGCGTCATCATCTGGGCGAAGTCGTCCTCGTCGCCGGCGATCGCTTCCGCGATCACCACGGCGGCGTCGTTGGCGGAGCGGGTGACGAGACCCTTGATCGCGTCCTCGACGCGGATGGTCTGGCCGGCACGCAGGTTCAGCTTGGTCGGATCCTGATCGGCGGCGTGCTGCGACACCGGCAACTCGGTGTCGAGCTTCATCTTGCCGGACTCGAGACGCTCGAACAGCAGATAGAGCGTCATGATCTTGGTCAGCGAGGCCGGATGGCGGATCCCGTCGGGGCTCGTTGCCTGAAGCACGGAGCCGGAATTGCCGTCGACGATGATCGACGCGAATTTCGGGCTTGAACTCTCGGACACATCGCGCTGCACCCGGTGGTGCGCGTAATGGCGGCGGTGACGCCGCGCCTCGGCAGCATCGGTGGTGAAGATGACCGCGGTGGTGACCGTAAGAAGCCCGAAAACCCCGACCCGCGCCAAGCGCGAGGAAGACAAGTTTTTACGAAGCATGAAACCCCGTCCCCGTTTCTGACTTGATCACCGGCCCGTGAGGCGAAATTGTGCCCAATCGACCCGGGATCATTACCTGCTCAGGCTGCCCCTCCGCGGGTGTCCGCCGCGGGGGACGTTGGGCCTGAGCCGCTGTTCTGGCTAAGGTGATGTTCTCAAACGGCTTTTGGCCGCTTGCGGAAGCTGAACACGTCCAGGGAATCAAAGTAGGGGTCCGCGGTTTCCAAAAGCTTAAGGAACCCTTGCGGGAAACCCCGGGAATCTCCACGGTTTGGATCTAATTTTTGTGCGTCGCACAAGATTCTTGACTTTTTTGTGCGTTGCACTATTTGTGGGCAATGTCAGGGAGCCGGGGCTTCCGGACGCGAGCCAGGGAAAAGGATTCCGAAATGTTCAAAGTTGAAGACTTTCAGAGCTACGGGAAAGAGCAGTTCGAGCAGTGCGTCGCCTCCGCGACCTCGGTGCAGCACGGCCTCCAGGCGATCGCCAGCGCCTATGGCGACTACACCAAGAAGTCGTTCGAAGACACCAAGTCCTTCGTCGAGAAGCTTTCCGGCGTGAAGTCGCTGGACAAGGCGATGGAAGCGCAGACCGACTTCGCCCGTTCCTCCTACGAGACCTTCGTCGCGGAATCGCAGAAGATCGCCGGCCTCTACAGCGATCTCGCCAAGCAGGCGTTCAAGCCGGTCGAGACCATCGTGTCGAAGTTCACCCCGGCCGCCAACTAACCTTTCCTGGACATCCTGGAAGCAAGAAGCCCGGCTGAACCAGCCGGGCTTTTTCGTTTGTCGCGACGGATCCGTCTCAGCGCGCGGTCTGGTTTGCCGGCGTGAGCAAGTAGAATTTGTCGGTGTTGCGCGCGCAATATGGCAGCACGCCCGAGGTCGCACTCGTCGGCGTGGTGTTCGTGGGATCAATGCTGTGCTCGCGGTCCAAGTGGCGGCGACGCTGTCCGTCGGCAGCGAGTTGGCGCCGGTGAACAGCACGTTGAAATGGGCCTGCGCCTTGGTCCTGATCTGCGACGTGGTGATGGTGCCTGACGATCGAGCGCCGCCTGCATTGAGGAGCGGGCCCGTGTTCGGCGGCTGCAAGACGCGCAAGCTCTCGACGGACGCGGCTGTCACAGGGCAGGGCAGGCGAGGCTGGCAATCCTTGAGATCTCCGATTTTGCCCGATTTCGCGTCACGCGATTGAACAGCAGGTACCGTAGAAGCCCGGAGATGGTCCCGCGCGAAACCGTCGCGGTCGCGTTAACGGCCGGTTCCTGGTCACCATGTTCGAGACGGCGCCGCGGAAATTTTTGTCAAACCGGTCCGGATTGACTAACCTCGGTCAGGATCGCCCGGATCGGGAATCGGGACCGCGGCAGCCGGAGCTTGCACGCTTGCGGCGAGCCGGGGGCAGACCCATATTCTCGCAATCGATCTGGTTTGGACCGGACCGGTTGGAAGCGGCGATCCCAAAACGCGGTGCGCCAGCGCGAAGCTCCGAAAGGCGGGGCCGCGCGGCGGGCCGTCACTGCTTCCGTGGGGAATTTGAACGCCTGAGCCATGCCGCAATTGACTTCCAGCCTCGACCTGCCTGCGGCCGCCGCCGCCCGCGCTCCCCGGATGAGCAACGACGAGAACCGTTCCGGCAGCCCGACGGGGCCGAACACCTCTGTCATCACCAAGGTCAAGCCGAAGACCAAGCGGCCGAACCTGTATCGCGTTCTGATCCTGAACGACGATTACACGCCGATGGAGTTCGTGGTCCACGTGCTGGAGAAGTTCTTCCAGAAGGACGTCGAGGCGGCGACCAAGATCATGCTGCACGTCCACCATCACGGCATCGGCGAATGCGGCGTGTTCACCTACGAGATCGCCGAGACCAAGGTGACGCAGGTGATGGACTTCGCCCGCAAGCACCAGCATCCGCTGCAATGCGTGATGGAGAAGAAATAAGTCACCTCACGGCGCGTTCGTAGCCGGCTCTTGCTTGTGTATGTCGCAGTGGACCGCCGCGTGGTGCCTGCGCGCGATGTCCGTTGCAGCCGGCAGAACTGCGGAATTCTGAACCGGCGCCGATCCCGCCCAAATCGGAACGGGTTTTGCATCGAAAAATACCGCAGATGGCTAGCTGCCGAGTCGCGGAACCGGTCTTTCGCCGCGGTCTTGTATAACTATATGTGACAAAGGTTGTTGTTGCCTGACCGGGCGAGGACGATCATGATGGTGGGGGCCATAGAGGACGCGAATGCCGACTTTTTCCCAAAGCCTTGAACAATCCCTGCATCGTGCGCTGGCGATCGCAAACGAGCGTCATCACCAATACGCGACGCTCGAGCATCTCTTGCTCTCCCTGATCGACGACTCCGATGCAGCCGCCGTCATGCGCGCCTGTAGCGTCGATCTCGACAAGCTCCGTACGAGCCTCGTCAACTATCTTGAGACCGAATTCGAGAATCTGGTGACGGATGGCGCCGACGATGCCAAGCCGACCGCCGGTTTCCAGCGCGTGATCCAGCGCGCGGTGATCCACGTACAATCCTCCGGTCGCGAAGAGGTGACCGGTGCCAACGTGCTGATCGCGATCTTCGCCGAGCGCGAGAGTCACGCCGCGTACTTCCTGCAAGAGCAGGACATGACGCGCTACGACGCCGTCAACTACATCAGCCACGGCATCGCCAAGCGGCCGGGCGTCTCCGAGGCGCGCCCCGTGCGCGGCGTCGACGAGGAGACCGAGACCAAGGGCAGCGACGACGCCAAGAAGAAGGGCGAAGCGCTCGAGACCTATTGCGTCAACCTCAACAAGAAGGCGCGCGACGGCAAGATCGATCCGGTGATCGGACGCAATTCCGAGATCAACCGCGCGATCCAGGTGCTGTGCCGCCGGCAGAAGAACAACCCGCTGTTCGTGGGCGAAGCAGGCGTCGGCAAGACCGCGATCGCGGAGGGCCTCGCCAAGCGCATCGTCGACAGCGAGGTGCCGGAGGTGCTGGCGGCTGCCACCGTGTTCTCGCTGGACATGGGCACGCTGCTCGCGGGCACGCGCTATCGCGGCGACTTCGAGGAGCGCCTGAAGCAGGTGCTGAAGGAGCTCGAAGCACATCCCAACGCCATCCTGTTCATCGACGAGATCCACACCGTGATCGGTGCGGGCGCGACGTCGGGCGGGGCGATGGATGCCTCGAACCTGCTCAAGCCGGCGCTTGCCTCGGGCACGATCCGCTGCATGGGCTCGACCACCTACAAGGAATACCGCCAGCACTTCGAGAAGGACCGCGCGCTGGTGCGGCGCTTCCAGAAGATCGACATCAACGAGCCGACGGTCGAGGACGCGATCGCGATCCTCAAGGGTCTCAAGCCGTATTTCGAGGATTACCACCGGCTGAAGTACACCAATGAGGCGATCGAGGCTGCGGTGCAGCTCTCCTCGCGCTACATCCACGACCGCAAGCTGCCCGACAAGGCGATCGACGTGATCGACGAATCCGGCGCGGCGCAGATGCTGGTTGCCGAGAACAAGCGCAAGAAGACCATCGGCATCAAGGAGATCGAGACCACGATCGCCTCGATGGCGCGGATCCCGCCGAAGAGCGTGTCGAAGGATGATGCCGAGGTGCTCAAGCATCTCGAGCAGACGCTGAAGCGCACCGTGTTCGGCCAGGACAAGGCGATCGAGTCGCTCGCCGCTTCGATCAAGCTGGCGCGTGCCGGCCTGCGCGAGCCGGAGAAGCCGATCGGCTGCTACCTGTTCTCGGGCCCGACCGGCGTCGGCAAGACCGAGGTCGCAAAGCAGCTCGCGGCGTCGCTCGGCGTCGAGCTGCTGCGCTTCGACATGTCCGAATACATGGAGCGGCACACCGTGTCGCGCCTGATCGGCGCGCCTCCCGGCTATGTCGGCTTCGACCAGGGCGGCCTGCTCACCGACGGCGTCGACCAGCATCCGCATTGCGTGGTGCTGCTCGACGAGATCGAGAAGGCGCATCCCGACCTCTACAACGTGCTGCTCCAGATCATGGATCACGGCCGGCTCACCGACCACAACGGCAAGCAGGTCAACTTCCGCAACGTGATCCTGATCATGACCACGAATGCGGGTGCTTCGGATCTGGCCAAGCAGGCGTTCGGCTTCACCCGCTCGAAGCGGGAAGGCGACGACCACGAGGCGATCAACCGGCAGTTCGCGCCGGAATTCCGCAACCGCCTCGATGCCATCGTCTCGTTCGGCCATCTCAGCGTCGAGGTGATCGGCACGGTGGTCGAGAAGTTCGTGCTTCAGCTCGAAGCGCAGCTCGGCGACCGCGACGTTACCATCGAGCTGTCCGAGCCCGCCAAGACCTGGCTGGTTCAGCACGGCTATGACGAGCAGATGGGCGCGCGGCCGATGGCCCGCGTGATCCAGGAGCACATCAAG
>NZ_JBFUES010000114.1:0-12053 GCF_056403875.1 Bradyrhizobium sp. P2_E8 | reverse complement strand
GCGGGGAGAAGGTCGGGATGAGGGGGAGCCTCCGCACGGACGGTGACAGCTGGACTCGCGGAGACTCCCCCTCACCCGAATTCGATCTACGATCGAATTCGACCTCTCCCCGCAAGCGGGGCGAGGTGAAGAAAGCGAGCCTTCCGTCCAGGAGCCCTCATGGACTACGCCGCCAGCGAACTGACGCCACGCGAACGCTACAAGGTGCTGACGTCCTTCATCCTGCCTCGGCCGATCGCGTGGGTGACCTCGGTCGGGCCGACCGGCGTGGTCAACGCCGCGCCGTTCAGCTTCTTCAACGCCTTCTGCGAGGATCCGCCGCTCTGCATGTTCGCGGCGAACCGCAAGCCGAACGGACAGGACAAGGACACGTTCCTCAACATTCAGCGAACCGGTGAATTCGTGGTCAACATTGCCGACGAGCCGCTGGCGCGGGCGATGCATGAGTCCAGCGGCGACTTTCCGCCCGAGACCGGCGAGCCGGATTATCTCGGCCTGAAGCTCGCACCCTCGACGGGGATCGCGGTGCCGCGGCTCGCCGACACGCCCTGGGCGATGGAGTGCAAGCTCTGGAAACTGATCGACGTCAACGACGATCGCCGGCTGATCATGGGCGAAGGCATCCACTTCCACATCCGCGACGAACTCTGGGACGACAAGGCGATGCGGGTGCACATGGACCGCTACCACCCGATCGGCCGCATGTTCGCCGATCGCTACTGCCGCACCGACGACCGCGTGGTGTTTCCGGCGGCGGAGGGAGCGAAGAAATCGTAGGGCGGATTAGCGCAAGCGTAATCCGCCGAATTCTTGTAACGAGATGGTGGATTACGCCTTCGGCTAATCCACCCTACGCACTACGCACTACGCACTACGCATCTACGTCGCCGGCGCGAGCTTGTCCTGCGTCTTGGTTTCGAAATCGCCGGCGTCGTGGCGCTCGTGGAGCTGGCTGGCGGGATCGCCGGAGACACGGTTGACCATGCGGCCGCGCTTCACGGCCGGACGCTTGGCGATCTCGTCGGTCCAGCGCTGCACGTTCTTGTAGTCCTGCACGGCGAGGAATTCGYCGGCGCCGTAGACCAGCCCCTTGGCGAGCGCGCCGTACCAGGGCCACACCGCGATGTCGGCAATGGTGTACTCCTTGCCGGCGAGATATTCGTTGTCGGCGAGGCGCCGGTCGAGCACGTCGAGCTGGCGCTTGGTCTCCATCGCGAAACGGTCGATGGCGTATTCGATCTTGGTCGGCGCGTAGGCGTAGAAATGGCCGAAGCCGCCGCCAAGATACGGCGCGCTGCCCATCTGCCAGAACAGCCAGGACATCGCTTCGGTGCGGGTCTTGACGTCCTTCGGCAGGAAGGCGCCGAACTTCTCGGCGAGATAGAACAGGATCGAGCCGGACTCGAACACCCTGACAGGCTCAGGGCCGGAGCGGTCCACCAGCGCCGGGATCTTCGAGTTCGGGTTGATGTCGACGAAGCCGCTGCCGAACTGGTCGCCATTGCCGATCCTGATCAGCCAGGCATCGTATTCGGCGCCCTTGTGGCCGAGCGCCAGAAGCTCCTCCAGCATCACCGTGACCTTCACCCCGTTCGGCGTCGCCAGCGAATAGAGCTGGAGCGGATGGCGGCCGACCGGCAGGTCCTTGTCGTGGGTGGGGCCGGCGATCGGGCGGTTGATGCTGGCGAACTGCCCGCCATTCTCCTTGTTCCAGGTCCAGACTTTGGGCGGCACGTAGGCGGGGGCGTCGGTCATGCGGGGGCTCCGGCGGAAAGATGCGCCTGCATTAATTAGCGCGCGAACGGCCGATGGCAAGCCCTGCCGGCTCTGCGTCCGGCGCGGGCCTCATGCCGGTGTCATGCATCCGGCCTAACCCGTCACCACCCTGCGCGGCTGCTCCGCCCGTGTCATCACGAACCCCTCATACCCCTTCGCCGCGACCTCGTCGCAGATCCGCCGGTAGATCCCGACGCCGCCGATATAGGGCATGAAGATCCGCGGCTTGCCGGGGATGTTGGCGCCCATGTACCAGGAATTGGCCTGCGGATAGAGCGTGCCATGGGCAATTTCGTTGACGTGCGCGACCCACTTGTCCTCCGCTTCTCCCCCCGCCTCCATCGTGGCAAGGCCTTGCTGGCGCATGTGGACGAGGCAGTCGGCGATCCAGTCGACATGCTGCTCGATCGACACGATCATGTTCGACAGCACGGACGGGCTGCCGGGCCCGGTGATGATGAAGAGATTGGGAAAGCCTGCGCTCATCAGGCCGAGATAGGTCTTGGGGCCCTCGGCCCATTTCTGGTTCAGCGTCCGCCCGCCGCGGCCGCGAATGTCGATCCTGGCGACCGATCCGGTCATGGCGTCGAAGCCGGTTGCGAGCACCAGCGCATCGACCTCATGATCCGTCCCCGCGACGCGGACGGCGTTCGCGGTGATCTCCTCGATCGGATTGGTCTTGATATCGACCAGCGAGACGTTCGGCCGGTTGAAGGTCGCGAAGTAGTCCGTGTCGACACAGATGCGCTTGGTGCCGATCGGATGGCTGTTCGGCTGAAGCAAGCTTGCGGTTGTGGCGTCCTTGACGATCTCGGTGATCTTGCCGCGCACGTAGTTGGCGGCGGTGTCATTCGCGGCCAGATCCAGGCCGAGATTGTTGTAGGCGGACATGAAGGTGAGCCCGCCACGATCCCAACGCGCGTTGTATTTGGCGCGCCTGGCATCCTCGCTGTCGTCGAGGGCGCCGCGATCGGGCTGCTCGGCATAGATGCCGTTACGCGCGATCTCGCGGGCGAAGCGGCGGATCTCCGGATAGTTCTTCCGGAACGCATTGCGTTCCTCGTCGGTCAACGCGGCATTGCGGGCGGGAATCGAGAAATTCGCGGTGCGCTGGAAGACGGTGAGATGCCTTGCTTGCTCGGCAATGATGGGAGCCGACTGGATGCCGGATGAACCGGTGCCGATGAGGCCGACGCGCAAGCCGGCGAAATCCACGGGTTCGTGCGGCCAGTTGCCGGTGTGATAGACGGGACCCTTGAAGTTTTCGAGACCCTGGATGTCGGGCTTGCGCGCGTTGGACAGGCAGCCGGTGGCGAGCACGACAAACTTCGCTTCGACCGTCTTTGCGTCGGAAATCGTCACCGACCAAGCATTGGCCTGCTCATCGAAGACGGCGCGCTCGACGCGGGTGTCGAACCGGATGTCGCGGCGCAGATCAAAACGATCCGCGACATGGTTGGCGTATTCCAGGATCTCTGCCTGCGGCGCGTAGCGCTCGCTCCAGTCCCATTCCTGCTGGAGCTCCTCCGAGAACGAGTAGGAATATTGCATGCTCTCGACATCGCAGCGCGCGCCCGGATAGCGATTCCAGTACCAGGTGCCGCCGACCCCGCCGCCCTGCTCGTAAACGCGCGCCGAGAAGCCAAGCCCGCGCAGCCGATGCAGCATGTACATGCCGGCAAAGCCGGCGCCGACGACGACCACGTCGTAGGCTTCACTGTCGTGGGCCGGACTCGATTGCGCTGGCGACATCGGTTGGCGCTCCCTCGTTGTTTTCTGTTGTTGTGCGCCAGCATTCTCTCTGGTCGGCCAAAGCGCAAGAGGCTCATTCGCGGCCGCAGCTCTGCTTATTTTGCGCGACGGAATGGCTCCGCGCGCGGCGTGGCGCCTATACACAAGATGCGCGGCGAAATCCGGCTTGGCATCGCCGGCGACGATGGGTTAGCGTCGGACGGCCTTCGCCAATGACAACAAGAACGCAAAGCAACAACAGCAACGCGACGGCCGCCGCCGGGAGAGAGCCATGAAATCGCCGATCTGCGACATGCTGGGCATCGAGTTCCCGCTGCTCGCCTTCAGCCATTGCCGCGACGTCGTCGCCGCCGTCAGCCGCGCTGGTGGCTTCGGCGTGTTAGGTGCCACCGTGCACACGCCCGATACGCTCGAACGCGAGCTGAAATGGATCGACGAGCACGTCGACGGCAAGCCCTACGGCATCGACGTGCTGATCCCCGAAAACATCTCGACGGCGGGGGAGAAAGACGTCACCTGGAAGAGCCTGGAGGCGCGCGTGCCGCAAGAGCATCGCGACTACACGCGCGACCTCCTGAAGAAGTACGACATCGAGCTGACGACCACTGACGTGGCCGACAACCAGCCGCAACCGTTCGACGGGAAGACGGCGCTTCAGCTGCTCGAGGTCTCGTTCAATCATCCGATCCGGCTGATCGCCAATGCGCTCGGCGTGCCGCCGAAAGCGATGATCGAGATGGGCAAGAAGCACGGCGTGCCGGTCGCAGCTCTCGTCGGCGCCAAGGAGCACGCGCTGCGCCAGGTCGCGGCCGGCGTCGACATCCTCGTGGTCCAGGGCACCGAGGCCGGCGGCCATTGCGGCGAGGTGTCGACCATGGTTCTGGTGCCGGAGGTGATCAAGGCGATCAAGCCGATCCGCGACGTGCCGGTGCTGGCGGCCGGCGGCATCATGACGGGACGGCAGATGGCGGCCTGCATGGCGATGGGCGCAGCCGGCGCCTGGACCGGCTCGGTGTGGCTCGCAACCGTCGAGGCCGAGACCACGGAAATCTTCCGCGAAAAGATGATCGCCGCGTCGTCGCGTGACGCGGTGCGCTCGAAGGGACGCACCGGCAAGCCGGCGCGGCAGCTTCGCTCGGTGTGGACCGATGCCTGGGACCGCGCGCCGGAAAGCCCCGGTGCGCTGCCGATGCCGCTGCAAAGCATCGTCAGCCGCGATGCCTTCAACGCGATCGACCGCGCGGCGGCGGCCGGCAACGCCAAGGCGCGCGATCTCGTCAGCTACTTCGTCGGCCAGGGCGTCGGCCTGATCGACAGCGTGAAATCGGCGGGCGCCGTGGTGCAGGAGTTCAAGGAAGAGTTTGCCGAGGCCGTCGAGCACATGAATGCGCTGGTGGCGGAGTAGCATCCACACCGTCATTGCGAGCGTAGCGAAGCAATCCAGACTGCCGCCGCGGAAAGATTCTGGATTGCTTCGCTTCGCTCGCAATGACGAAGCAACTGATATCGTGAATTGAGGCCATGACCGACAATACCAACAGTCCCGAAGACCGTATCCCCGTCATCGTCGGCATCGGCGAGATCGTCGACCGTCCCAAGGAGATCACCGCTGGCCTCGAGCCGCTGGAGCTGCTCGAACAGGCGCTACGGCGTGCCGAGCAGGATGCCGGGGCAAAGCTGCTCGACGAGGTGCAATCGCTCGACATCGTCAACTTCCTGAGCTGGCGCTACCGCGATCCGGAGAAGCTGCTGGCGCAGCGGCTCGGCATCGCGCCTTCGCATTGCTATTACGGCCCGGTCGGCGGCGAGAGCCCGATCCGCTACATCCACGAGGCGGCAAAGCGCATCGCGCGCGGGGAATGCAGCGTCGCCGCGGTCTGCGGCGCCGAAGCGCAGTCGACGGCGACCAAGGCCGAGCGCGCAGGCGCAAAGCTGCCGTGGACGCCGTTCGCGCACGATGTCGAGGAGCCGAAGCGCGGCGCGGCGTTCCAGAAGCCGCTGGCGGTGAAGCTCGGCGTGTTCCGGCCCGTCACGGTCTATCCGTTCTACGAAGCGGCCTCCTCCGCGCGCTGGGGCCAGACGCCGCGCGAGGCGATGGCGGAGTCGGGGACGCTGTGGTCGCGCTATTCGGAAGCCGCCGCGCAAAATCCACATGCCTGGCTGAAGCGACGCTATACGCCGGACGAGATCACGACGCCGACCGCGGACAACCGTCTCATCGCCTGGCCCTACAACAAGCTCATGGTGGCCAACCCCAGCGTCAACATGGGCGGCGCACTGCTGCTCACCAGCCTTGCCAGAGCGCGCGCGGCCGGCATCGCCGAGGACACACTGGTCTATCCGCTCGGCGGCGCCTCGGCGGAAGAGCCGCGCGACTATCTCCTGCGCGATCAGTTCTACGAGAGCCATCCGCAGAATGCGGTGCTGAAAGCCGCGATGGACCTCGCAGGCGGCGACGGCAAAAAGTTCGACGCGATCGAGCTCTATAGCTGCTTCCCCTGCGTGCCCAAGATGGCGCGGCGGACACTGGGCCTTTCCGCCGACGTGCAGCCGACCGTGACCGGCGGCCTCACCTTCTTCGGCGCGCCACTCAACACCTACATGACGCATGCGGCCTGCGCGATGGTGCGGCGCCTGCGCGGTGGCGCCAGGCTCGGCCTGCTCTACGGCCAGGGCGGCTTCGTCACCAAGCATCATGCGCTGGTGGTTTCGAAGGCACCTCCGCGCGAGGCGCTGGCGCAGGAGACGAGCGTGCAAGGAGAGGCCGACCGCAACAAGCGCGCGGTGCCGGACTTCGTCGCGGAGGCCTCAGGCAAGGGCAAGGTCGAGAGCTTTACGGTGCTCTATGGCCGCGGCGGCGATGTCGAGCACGGTGTCGTCATGCTGCGCACGGAAGATGGCCGCCGCACGCTGGCGCGGATACCGGCGGGTGATACCGCAACGCTGGCGCATCTGCTCGACATGGACAGGACGCCGGTCGGCTCGCTTGGCGAGATCGCGATGGCCGACGATGGCGTTCCGGAGTGGCGGGTCGGCTAATCTCCCTCTCCCCGCAAGCGGGGCGAGGTGAAGAAATACCTAGCCCTTCGGCGCCTGCTTTTCCGACGCGGTGGCCGGCTTGCCCTTGGCGCCGGCGCCGACGACGCGGACCTGATCGCCGTCGGACAGGCCGTCCGGCGGGGCGGTGATGACGCGGTCATCGGCTGCGATGCCTGAGGCGAGCTCGATCTCGCGGCCGAGATCGCGGGCGATGGTCACGGACTTGAACAGCACCTTGTCGTCCGCACCGACGGTCGCGACACGCAGGCCGCTGCCGTTGAAGATCAGCGCGCTGGCGGGAATGCTGAGCGGCGCGGAGTCGCGCTGCAGGCTCAGCTTCACGCTGGCATAGCCGCCGGGCATCAGCTCGCCTGAGGAATTGTCCAGGCCAAGCTGCATGCGCGTGGTACCCGAGGCGACGTCGACGGCCTGCGAAGACGCTTCCACCGTCGCCTGGAAGGTCCGGTTCGGATACTCCGGCAGCGCGATGGTGGCCTTGGCGCCGATCTTGATCGCCGGCACGTAATTCTGGGGTACGTTGACATAGACGCGCAGCTTGGTGATGTCCGAGACCACGAACATCGCCGGGCCCGAGCCGCCGCCGGCATTGATCAGCGCACCGACGTCGGTATCGCGCGCGGTGACGACGCCGTCGAACGGCACGGTGATCTTCTTGTAGCCGGCCAGCGCTTCCAGCCGCTCGACATTGGCCTGCCCCGAATGCACCGCGGCGTTCTTGTTGGAAAGATCGGCGGTGCGCTCGTCGATTTCCTGCGCGGAGACGAAGTTGGAGGCGACCAGCGTCTTGCGGCGGTTCAGCGTGGCCTCGGACAGCCTGGCGCTGGCCTGCTGGCTGGCGAGGTCGGCGCGGGCCTGCAACAGCTGCTGGTCGAGGTCGGGCGCCTCGATCTCGGCAATCACCTGCCCGGCCTTGACGCGGGCGCCGATATCGGCGCTCCAGCTCTTCAGGTAACCCGACACGCGCGCGAAGATCGGGGCACGGTAGTAAGCTTCCAATCGGCCCGGCAGATCGAGGGTGGCGTTGAGCACCTTGGCGTTGGGCTGGGTCACGGCGACGCTGGGAACGGCCTGGTCATCGGTCCATTCCTTCAACCTGGAGCCCTGCTCCTCGCGCGCGCGGATACCGGTGCCGACGACCAGGCCTGCCGCAATCRGCGCCACTACGCCGAAGATGCCCAGTTTCCGGTGCGACACCGGCGAGCGGGATTCAGTGGGCGACATGCGGAGTCTCCAAAGAGGCGGCGGCTTTGGCGCCTTGTTTCTTGTGTACCATACTGAACACCACGGGAACAAACATCAGCGTGGCGAAGGTTGCAAAGATCAGGCCGCCGATCACGGCGCGGCCGAGCGGCGCATTCTGCTCGCCGCCCTCGCCGAGCCCCAGGGCCATCGGCGCCATGCCGATGATCATGGCAAGCGCAGTCATCAGGACGGGACGGAACCGGACGAAGCCGGCCTCGAGCGCGGCCGCAACGGGATCGCCGAGTTCCTCGTAGCGCTCGCGCGCAAAGGAGATCACGAGCACGCTGTTGGCGGTGGCAACGCCCATGCACATGATCGCGCCGGTGAGCGCCGGGACCGACAGTGTCGTCTCCGTCATGAACAGCATCCAGACGATGCCGGCGAGTGCGGCCGGCAGCGCCGTGATGATCACGAACGGATCGGACCAGGACTGGAAGTTCACGACGATCAGGAAGTAGATCAGCACGACGGCGCCGAGCAGGCCGAACAGCAGGCCGGTGAAGGCGCTGTTCATGGTCTGCACCTGCCCGAGCAGCACGACGGAAGATCCCTTCGGCACCTCCTTCGCGGTATCGGCGATCACCTGGCGGATGTCGGCGGCGACCGCGCCGAGATCGCGGCCCGAGGTCGTGGCGAAGATCTGCACCATCGACTGGATGTCGTATTGCGACACCACCGCGCTCGACGTCGAGCGCTTGATGTCGGCGATGCCGCCGAGGATCGGCGATTGCGCGTTGCTGGCGGCGGTGATCGGCAGCGTCTGCAGCGCGCTGAGCGAGTCGATCTGGTATTGCGGCGTCTGCATCACAATCGAGTAGGACACGCCGTTATCCGGATTGAGGTAATAGGTCGGCGCCACCTGTGAGGAGCCGGCGAGGTTCACCACGAGACTGTTGGTGACGTCGCGCTCGGTCAGGCCGACATATTGCGCACGGGTGCGGTCGACATCGATATTGAAGGTCGGGTTGTTCGGCGATTGCTGAATGCGCGCATCGGCAACGCCGGGAATCTTGCGGACCTTGGCCAGCAGATTGTTGGCGTAAGCGAAGTTGGCGCTGACATTGGCGCCCCGGATCTGAAGGTCGATCGGCGCGGGCGCGCCGAAGTTCAGGATMTGGCTGACGATATCGGCCGGCAGGAACGCGAAGCTGACGCCGGGAAACAGCCGCGGCAGCTGCTCGCGCAACACGCGCACATGCTCCTCGGTCGGCTTGTGGCCTTCCTTCAGCTTGATCTGGATGTCGCCGTCCTGCGGACCGATGACGCCGGTGTTGTTGTAGGTCATGTTGATACCGGAGATCGGCATGCCGATGTTGTCGGTCAGGGTCTCGATCTCGCCCGGGATCAGCTTGCGGATCGCCTTCTGGACATCGGCGAGCTGGTTCGCGGTCTCCTCGACGCGGGTGCCGACCTGGGTTCGGACGTGCATCAGGATGTTGCCGGCATCGACCGCGGGGAAGAAGTTGCGCCCGAGGAACGGCACCAGCGCAAAGGACGCACCGACGACGCAGAGGAAGCCGATCACGAACACCGCGCGATGCGCCAGCGCCATGCCGAGCAGGCCGCGATAGAAGCCGCGGATGCGCTCGAACCGCGCCTCGAAGCCGCGCTGGAACCAGACGAGCGGATTGCGCGACTTCGGCGGTTCGCCCTCGTGATGGACATGGGCCTGCAAGAGGTAATTCGCCATGGTCGGCACCAGCGTGCGCGACAGGATGAACGACCAGATCATGGCGAACATCACGGCTTCGGCCATCGGCACGAACAGAAAGCGCGCGACACCGGTGAGGAAGAACATCGGCACGAACACGATACAGATGCAGAGCAGCGAGACGAAGGCCGGCGTGACGATCTGGTTGGCGCCGTCGAGGATCGACTGCTCGACCGGCTTGCCCTGCTCCAGATGGTAGTTGATGTTCTCGATGGTCACGGTGGCGTCGTCGACGAGGATGCCGACGGCGAGCGCGAGACCGCCGAGCGTCATGATGTTCAGCGTCTCCCCGATCGCCGACAGCATGATGATGGCGCCCAGCACCGACAGCGGGATCGAGACCGCGATGATGATGGTCGAGCGCCAGCTGCCGAGGAACAGCAGGATCATGACGCTGGTGAGCAGCGCCGCGATCACGCCCTCGAAGGCGACGCCTTGAATCGCGCCGCGAACGAACACCGACTGGTCGCCGATGAAGCCGATCTTCAGCGCGTCCGGAAGCTGGTCCTTGACCTCGATCACCTTCTGCTTGATGCCGGCGATGATATCGAGCGTCGAGGTCGCGCCCGCCTTCAGCACCATCATCAGCACCGAGCGGTTGCCGTCGACATGGACGATGTTTGTCTGCGGCGGATTGCCGTCGCGGACGGTCGCGACATCGCGCACATAGACCATCGCGCCGTTGACGGTCTTGATCGGCAGATTGCCGAGCTCGTCGATCTTCAGCGGCGAGTTGTTGAGCTGGATGTTGTACTCGAAGATGCCGATCTTCTGGGTGCCGACCGGCGTGATCAGGTTCTGCGCGGCCAGCGCATTGGCGACGTCCTGGCCGGACAGACCGCGAGCCTGGAGCGCGGTCGGGTCGAGATCGATCTGGACCTGGCGCTGCTTGCCGCCGAACGGATACGGGATCGCGGCCCCCGGCACCGTGACCAACGGCGTGCGGAGCTGGTTGATGCCGATGTCGGCGAGGTTCTGCTCGGTCAGCCCGTCGCCCGACAGCGCCACCTGGATGATCGGCACGGTCGAGGCCGAGTAGTTCAGGATCAAGGGCGGCGTCGCGCCCGGCGGCATCTGCTTGAGCAACGTCTGCGAGATCGCCGTGACCTGCGCATTGGCAGTTCGGATGTCGACGTTCGGCTGGAAGAAGATCTTGATGATGCCAAAGCCGTTATAGGAATTGGCCGTGATGTGCTCGATGTCGTTGACCGTCGTCGTCAGCGCGCGCTGGAACGGCGTCGTGATGCGGCCGGACATCTGGTCGGGCGGCAGGCCGGTGTACTGCCAGACCACGCCGATCACGGGAATGCGGATGTCCGGGAAGATGTCGGTCGGCGTCCGCAGCGCTGCCAGCGGTCCGATGATCAGGAGCAGAAGCGCGAGCACGACAAACGTATAGGGTCGGCTCAGGGCAATACGGACCAGAGCAATCATGCGCCAGGCAATTCCAGGTCAAGCAGGGATACGGAATCCGCCCCGACGGGGATCCTTTTTCCCGTTTACCTGAGCACCGCCGACAGCGCCAATGCCAAGCGACAGCGCGCTCTTCACTTCCGTGCTACCGCGCTGCGGAATAAGCATCGCAGCTATGCGAAGATGAAAAGCAGCACGGCGCCGCCCCGGCGAAGGCCGGGACGACACTGGGGAGGCTTACGCAGCGCGGACGTTGGTCAGGAACTTGCTGACCTCGGTCTTGAGCCGGCTCGAGTCGTTCGACAGCATCTGCGCGGCCGACAGCACCTGCGAGGAGGCGGTGCCGGTCTCGGTCGCTCCGCGCTGAACATCGGCGATGTTGGAGGAGACCTGCTGGGTGCCCTGCGCCGCCTGCTGCACGTTGCGGGCGATCTCCTGGGTCGCCGCGCCCTGCTCTTCCACGGCCGCCGCGATTGCCGACGATATCTCCGACAGACGCTCGATGGTCGAGGAGATCTCCTTGATCGCTCCGACCGAATCGTTGGTCGCCGCCTGGATGCCGGAAATCTGCTGGCCGATTTCGCCGGTCGCCTTCGCGGTCTGCTCGGCGAGCGCCTTCACCTCGGAGGCGACCACGGCGAAGCCGCGGCCGGCTTCGCCCGCGCGCGCCGCCTCGATGGTGGCGTTCAGCGCCAGCAGGTTGGTCTGGCCCGCGATGGTGTTGATCAACTCGACGACGTCGCCGATGCGGGAAGCCGCCTTGGAGAGCTCGCTGACGCGTTCGGTTGTGGCACGGGCCTGGCCAACGGCGTCGCCGGCCATCCGCGCCGATTCCTGCACCTGGCGGCTGATCTCGCCGACCGAGGAGGCCATCTCCTCCGTCGCCGAAGCCACCGACTGCACGTTGGTCGAGGCTTCTTCCGAAGCTCCTGCAACGGTGGTCGCGAGCCGCTGGGAGCGGTCGGCGGTCGAGGTCAGCGTCGAGGCGGAAGCTTCGAGCTGGGTCGAGGCCGATGACACGGTCTGGACGATCTCGCCGATCATCGTTTCGAATTCGTGGGTGATGTCGTCGACGCGGCGGCCGCGCTCGATCTTGGCT
>NZ_JBFUES010000113.1:0-12100 GCF_056403875.1 Bradyrhizobium sp. P2_E8 | reverse complement strand
CCCGAGGAAGCTAAGCCATGACCGGCACCGGCATCATCGACCAGTTCCTTGAGACATTCACCCGCTATATCGACAACGGTTTTGGTCTCTTGGGTGGCGACGTCGGATACCTCGCGACAACGCTTGCCACCGTCGACATCACGCTTGCAGCCTTATTCTGGAGTTGGGGTCCGGACGAGGACATCATCGCGCGTCTCGTCAAGAAAACGCTGTTCGTTGGGGTCTTCGCGTATCTGATTGGCAATTGGAACAACCTCGCACGGATCGTCTTCGAGAGCTTTGCCGGCCTCGGGCTGAAAGCCTCCGGCTCGAGCCTCTCCGCGTCAGACTTCCTGCGGCCGGGAAAGATCGCCCAAGTCGGGCTCGATGCCGGAAGGCCGATGCTGGATTCGATCTCGAACCTGATGGGCTACATCAGCTTCTTCGAGAATTTCGTGCAGATCGTCGTGCTCCTGTTCGCATGGATCGTGGTTCTGCTGGCCGTCTTCATTCTGGCCATCCAGCTCTTCGTCACGCTGATCGAGTTCAAGCTGACGACGCTGGCCGGCTTTGTACTCATTCCCTTTGGCTTGTTTGGCAAGACGGCCTTCGCGGCGGAGCGGGTCCTCGGCAACGTCATATCGTCCGGGATCAAGGTTTTGGTCCTGGCCGTCATCGTGGGCATTGGCTCAACCTTGTTCTCACAGTTCACCGCTGGCTTTGGCGGCGCGCAGCCCACAATCGAAGATGCGATGACGCTGGTGCTGGCAGCCCTGTCCTTGCTGGGTCTCGGTATCTTCGGTCCCGGAATCGCAAACGGCCTGGTATCGGGCGGACCGCAGCTCGGCGCCGGCGCCGCGATTGGGACGGGCCTTGCTGCCGGCGGCGTCGTTGCGGCAGGTGCCGGCCTTGCCGCCGGTGGCGCCGGTCTCGCTGGTGGTGCGCTCGCAGGTGCAGGGCGTGGTGGGGCTGCAATGGTGAGTGGCGCATCCGCGGCGTATCGAAGCGGCGGCCTTGCTGGCGTCGCGGAGGCCGGTGGGTCTGCTGCGATGAGCCCGTTACGTCGAGCCGCGGCTGCATTCGCCGGCAGCGGCCAAGCGAGTGAGCCAGCCGCGAGTACGTCCAGCGAGGGGCAGCCCGATTGGGCACGGCGCATCAAGCGCGCCCAGACTATTCGGCACGGCGCGTCGGCGGCCGGCCACGCGGTGCGCTCCGGCGATCGTGGCGGCAGCGGTTCTTCTGTCGATCTCTCCGAAGGAGAGCGCTGACAGCCAGGCGACCGCCAATCTGCCGCTCGGTCAGCAGCGGCATCAAACGGCGCACCGCGTCACTCGAAACCAATCACGCATCTCAGGGGCAGCATCCATGTTCAGACGACCTTCCGTTCACTACGGGCGCATGCCCGAACCGGTCACACCTTACCAAAAAGCAGCGCAAGTCTGGGACGAACGCATTGGATCGGCGCGCGTGCAGGCCAAGAATTGGCGATTGATGGCCTTCGGTTGCCTCATGCTCTCGGGCGGCCTGGCCGGTGGGCTCGTTTGGCAGTCAGCACAGGGATCGATCACCCCATGGGTCGTCGAGGTTGATCGTCTCGGCCAGGCCCAACGGGTTGCGCCAGCCAACATCGATTATCAGCCGACAGATGCTCAGATCGCCTACCATTTGGCGCGCTTTATCGAGGACGTCAGAGGCTTGCCGGCTGACGGCATCGTTCTGCGCCAGAACTGGCTGCGAGCCTATGACTTTACGACAGACCGTGGCGCGGCCGCGCTCAACGATTTTGCGCGCAACAACGATCCCTTTGCCAAGCTCGGCAAGGCGCAGATCTCCGTCGATGTCTCGAGCGTCATCCGTGCGTCTTCCGAGAGCTTCCGGGTCGCATGGACCCAACGCATTTACGAGAATGGCTCGCTGAGTGCGATCGAGCGCTGGACCGCGATTCTCACGGTGGCAATCGAAACGCCGCGCGATGCCGAACGCCTGCGCAAGAATCCCCTTGGCGTCTACGTCCGCGCCATCAACTGGTCAAAGGAGCTGGGGCAGTGATCAAGACGACGCGTGACACCTGTTCAAGACGTACCATGCAACACGGTAGGTTTGCCTCGAGGTCGTCCGAGTTCTTGGCTCTGAAGCGAGCTCTTCTGGCCGCCGTACTACTTTGCACGTCAGCGCTCGGCGGATGCGCGACCTACATTCCGCCGGAAATCAGCTATGACGCGGAGGTCCCGCCGTTGCCAGCTGTTCCAGCGGCACTCGATGAGCGACCTCAGCCGCTTCACGTTCCGCCGCTCTGGAAACCCGTTCTCGGCGGCAAGTTGGGGACCAAGGAAGAGGCTGAACCCGTGAGCCGCGTTGAGACCGCAAACAGCGCGGCGCGAGTCGAGCCGCGCAAAAGGGGATACTTTAACGCGGCGCAGATTTACGCCTTCAGCCCGGGGGCGCTCTACCAAGTCTACGCCGCTCCCGGACAGATTACGGACATCGCGCTGGAAGAGGGAGAGCAATTGACGGGATCCGGACCGATCGCGGCCGGAGATACCGTGCGCTGGGTCGTGGGAGATACTGAGAGCGGGAGCGGGGACACGCGCCGGGTCCACATCTTGGTGAAGCCGACCCGGGCCTCAATCGAGACGAATCTTGTCATCAACACGGACCGGCGCACCTACCTGATCGAGCTCCGCTCCCGCGAACGACCGTACATGCCATCCGTAGCCTGGTACTACCCGGAAACGGTTCGCGAACGATCGCGCTCAGTCGCCCTCAGACCGGTCATTCCAGATCCAGCGCAGCGTGTCTTTCGATACGCGATCGAGGGCGACAGGCCGCCTTGGCGGCCGCTCGCGGCGTATGACGACGGCCGAAAGGTCTATATCGAATTCCCGCAAGGGATTGTCCAGGGCGAGATGCCACCGCTGTTCGTCATCGGTCCTGACGGCAAGACCGAGCTCGTCAACTATCGCGCCTACGGCAATGTGCTGATCGTTGACCGGCTGTTTGCAGCCGCAGAACTGCGGCTCGGGGGTGAGCATCAGCAGAAGGTCAGAATTGTCCGGACTGACGGGAGGCCGTAGTCATGAGCGCACAGAACGAAAACAATTCCGACGGGGTCATTCCGCCGCAAATACCAGAAGAGCAATCCAGGAGCTTCCGCCTGCGAGCCGAACCTCCGCGGGTCACACGATTGTCCCGCAAGGTACTGGCGGGAGGGAGCGCGGTCGCCCTGCTGGTTATCGGGGGCGCCGTATTGTGGTCATTGCAAAGCAATCGCCCACGCAACCAGACGACCGACGAGCTCTATGGCACAGATCATCGCAATCTGGCTGACGGTATCGAGGCGCTGCCGAAGGATTACACTGGGGTCTCACGCCAAACCGTGCCGCAGCTTGGTCCGCCGCTCCCGGGCGACCTCGGTCGACCGATCCTGGCCGCTCAAGGCCAGTCGCCAACGACCGGCGGAGATCTGGAACAGCAACGCAGGGATCAAGAGAGCGAGGCAGCCCGTATCAGTCATCTGTTCGCTTCGACCAATGGGCGAGAAGTGCTTCCGCCCGGCGCTGTTGGAGGCGAGCGCGTCGTGCCGCCGAACGCAACGAGTACAGAGGATGGATCTACGCAAAACGCGCAGGACCGAAAACTTGCCTTTGTGAACGCTTCTGTGGACCGTCGCACGGTCAGCCCTGACCGCGTCAGCAGGCCCGCTTCACCCTACATTGTGCAGGCCGGGACGGTCATTCCGGGAGCACTGATCACCGGGATCAGGTCAGACCTCCCCGGCCAAGTCACGGCGCAAGTGACGGAGAATTTATATGACACGCCGACCGGCCGCTTTTTGCTCGTGCCTCAAGGAGCGAAGCTGATCGGCAGTTATGACAGTCAGGTTTCGTTTGGCCAGTCGCGAGTGTTGCTGGTCTGGACCCGGCTTATCATGCCGAACGGCCGCTCGATCGTTCTGGAGCGGCAGCCCGGTGCTGACGGCGCAGGCTACGCGGGGCTCGAAGACCAGGTCGACAATCATTGGGGTGAGCTGTTCAAGGCGGCAGCGCTGTCGACCGTCTTGGCTGTCGGGACAGAATTAGGTGCAGGCTCCGACACCAATAGCAACGACAGCGCGATCATCCAGGCGTTGCGGCATGGCGCCTCCGATTCACTAAACCAAGCTGGTCAGCAGGTGGTTCGGCGCAGCCTCAATGTTCAGCCGACGCTCACGATCCGTCCGGGATTTCCCGTCCGTGTGATCGTAAATCGCGATCTCATTCTAACGCCATACGAAAGGTAACAATTTGCCCAAGCTCAAAATCGGCGCTCTTCCAGACGACAAACCGGTCAGAATCACTGTTGCGCTTCCAGCGGCCGTGCATCGGGATCTCGTTGCCTACGCGGAGGCACTGGCGCTTGAATCTGAGCAGCGGATCGAGGCCGCCAAGCTAATTGGGCCGATGTTGGCTCGCTTTATGGCCACCGATAGAGGCTTCTCTCAGCTCAGGCGCAGCCGCCGACCTTCTCCCACGGGCGATGACAGATAGCTTCCGGTTAAAAGCTCCAGAAATCGTTGAAGCGCCGGATTGACGTTGCCCTCTCGCCAATGAGCATGAAAGCTTATACGGCTCGAGCCGGCACCGTCCTGTATCTCGCGATAGACCAAGCCGGCAAAGGTGGCGTCGACGTCGGACTCCATCACAAGGCTAATTCCGAGTCCTATACTGATCAGGCTCTTTATGACTGCCCGGCTCACATCGCGTCTTGCGACCTTCGGCCGATATTCGTCAGTTAACAGCTTGGAGACCAAAAGATCCTCGAGTTCGCTGTCCGGATCATGGTCGCTTAGGAGCACCGTTTGGTCGCGGAGATCTGTCCAGTCGATAATCTCACGCGCGGCCAAAGGATGGTCCTGAGGCAGCAGAACGAGAACACGCTCACTCCAGACCGGGAGTATCATGCCGTCCGGCAATGGTTTTTGTCGGGGAACGATCACAATATCGATAGTCCCATTCCGTAGCGCGCTCATGAGAAGGATGCGTGACCGCTCGACAGTTTCAATTGCGATATCGGGCGCTACGTTTTTGAAGTCGACTATGCTCGCTCTCAGATTTCCCGCGGAAATTGACGTGCAAAACCCTATCGACAGACGGCCAGCTTCGCCGCGGCCGCTCGATCGCGCAATAGCCGCGAGGACGTCGACCTGCTCGAGAAGCATCTGCGATATGCGCAGGACACTCCGACCCGCAAAGGTAGGCGCGACCCCTCCACTTGAACGCTCGAACAACGTCGCTCCTAGAAGGTGCTCAAGCTGGCTAATGGATCGGCTCAAAACCGAGTGGCGGACGGCCAGGAGTTCCGATGCCTGCCGGAAGCTCCCACAAGCTGCGGCAGCGATTGCATAGCGCAATTGACGCAGCTCAATGTGGGCCGATTGCGAAACATGAGCCATGTGTTCTAACTCACCCTCTAAACTAGATCGTTAAGGCCTCGAAAATTTGCCCTGCTACGCGGCCTTCACCGCAGGCTCCCAAAGCACCGGCGATTGCAATTTTCCTGCATTCCGCACGCGCGTCAGGCACTCCACGGATACCTCGAGGTAACCAGCAACTGCCTGGGTGTTGCCGAATCTTCGTGGTTGGCCGGTTCGGCGCAGGACCCATCCGGCACGACGCAAGATGCGTTCGATGCGCGTGTCCGTAACGGTGACGATATCCGTCAGATGTCGCGAAAGACCGAACTCGAGCATGCCGGCGAAGAGCTCGTAAGTTGCACTGGTCAAGCCATGCAGCGTCGTACGCGAGGCATCATCGAGGTCGAGCGCGAACCGGCTGCTTTCCCAAATTGAAGGACTTCCTTGGAAGGAATCCCCTTCCAGCAAGGCTGGAAATGCCTCGCTCAACATGGTCGGCCCCATAGACGGTAGCATTCGTACGCAGCCTTGAATGCGGTGGTCTCGCGCTCGCTGGATCAARTAGATGGGATGTAGTGCATCAAATTCATCTACCTCCATATCGCCACTGATTTCCACTTCCCATTGGAGGCGCTCTTTGAACACTCGATACCGAAGCCGATGCATCTCGGCGAGTTCTTCCGCAAATACTCCATAGAATTCGGGCGTGACGGCCTGYATCATGATGTGCCTCCAAAGACTGACGACGGTCTATTGAAGGACAAGCCTCATGAGCGCGCATCCTCCTCAACTAAGGAGGGTGACAGCTTCCAGCTACGTGATTCAAATGCCAGACTTCGCTGACGCGAGACGAGCGACCGCTTGGATTGTTGATCGAACGCCGAGCTTCGCCCTTGCATTTTGGAGATGAAATGCCACGGTATGATGAGAGATTCCCATGATTTGCCCGGTTTCCCAAGCCGATTTCCCTTCACTCGCCCATTCGAGGCATTGGGCTTCCCGTGGCGAGAGGGAAATACCATCAATCTCACATGGAGATACGATCTTGCGGCGCGCGTGGGCGTGAAAGTAGATCGCCATAGGCTGTAGAACGTCTACGTGCTTATGTACTGTGCGCTCGAACCTTGACCGCCGCTCATCGGCAGCAAAGGTGAGGGCCGCGATTGCTCCGCTGCTGTCGTGTATCGGAATCGTGAATCCGCAACGAATGCCGAAGCGAGCCGCTTCGTCGAATAGCTCACGTTCCATATCTGAGCTCGGGGTAGGTCCTACTCCTAAGCCCCAACTGAATGGACTTGGCTGACGCAGCGCTTGAACTATCACTGGATCGATCTTTTCATATTGCTTTCGCAAATAGTGTGAAGTCCACGTCGAAGGATAGCTCGAAATCAGTACCGCATCGGCGCTCGGAGCGCCTTGAATAGAAAGATAGGCGAAGCAGCGGAGATCGAGCGCCGCAGCAGTGTCGGCCATCCCTTCCCTCAGGTCCTCTGAATCTCGACTCTCGATGAGACGATCTACAAAAGCTTGAAGAACGACCCACACCGCATTTGCGCCCGTTTTGAAGGTGAATTGGCTGTGCCGGCGAGAGTGCGTTCCCCGAATGGCCGACAATTAGGCATTGTGTGCCCCCCGCCTCGTCCTTGTGAGGCATCCATCCGCACCAGTTCTCTCAACATAACCAGCGAGATCAGGAATGCCGAGCTAGCTTACGCCTGCTGCCTCCACTTCGAAAGCCTGACGCGCGATAGCGCGGATCCGGCAGTGCAAGCTCGTAAAGTGCGAGCGGGCGATTGGCAGGTCTCATGCATGCGACAACCTAGCGCCCGAGTCTGGAATCTCCAGCGCGGTGCCATTTTTCTAGCAGGCTCTTGAGGCTCGACATGATCGCAGGCCATCCCTGAGAGATGCCGTCTAGCAGCTTGCTGCCAAAGGCAAACCCTTGATGGGTCAGTGTCAGCTTGACAGCTTGCCATTCTGTTCCAGTGTGAACGCCACTGCCGATGGCTTCTCGTTCCGGTAAGCCTCATTGGTGACGTGCTTGAATAGAATCAACAGATCCGGACAGAACGTGCTAGGCCGCTCGCGCTTCAACTCTAATCTCTTTCCACCGGTACACCTCCGGAGGTTCTCTGAGCAGAGCATCCCGTTTTTTCACGTATTCCATGCGATAGTCACCATCTCGCACGTGCGCGTATTCGGCCGCATCCCGCCAACTTTCATAGAGCATGAAGACGTCTTCCTCGCTTACACTCCGGAGGACTGAAAAATAGAGCAGGCATGGCTCCTTTGACATACGATCAAGAAGCCAATTAAGCAGGATCGCCAGTTCATGACCTTTCCCGACCTTAGCTCGCAGGATGACGTGGTGGTTTACCTGATTCATCAGATTCCGTTCCTTTCTAAATATGAAACTCGTTCTTTGCTCTTTGGCTCGCGCGATCACCTTAGTGATTGACGGGCTTTCTCGCCGCATGGCCCTTTGCTACCGCACCGACGTTCAGTCGTTAGGCAAAGTAAGAAGAAGCTTTGCGGCTATGCAGCCGGACGCCCATGTACCGACTCCGTCAGGAAGGCGTAGCAAACGAATGCTGCGGCGATTGCGATCGTGACCGGGTACCACAGACCTGCATAGATATCGCCCGTCGCGGCGACAAGGGCGAATGCGACGCTGGGAAGCAACCCGCCTATCCAGCCGTTCCCGAGGTGATATGGCAGACTCAGCGAGGTATAGCGGACTCGACTTGGAAACAGATCTACGAGAGTAGCCGCGAGGGGACCATAAGCCATCGCCATCGGAATCTGCAGCACGACCAACAATAGGATCACGGCAGCATGGTTAAGTAGGCTCGCAGATGCTGGATGCGTCAGGTTGGCCAAAGTCGCGGCGTGGGCCAGCTCGGCGCGAAACCGCGCAACGGCAGACGCTGCAGGAGCAGTAAAGAAGTCTCTGGTTGGATCGAGTTCGGCCGAAGGCGCGACGAGCACGGTGTCCCCGAGCGTGATTGTTGTCGGCGCGCCGGTCGCGGCCGAGACGGTTTTATAGGGGATGAACATTTGTGAGAGAGCGCGCTTCGCGATATCACAAGGAGAACGGTAGTCGGTCTCCCGCGCGATCGGATTGGCCTGAAACGTGCATGTAGCTGCATCCGTTGCAATGGTCACGTCGATTGCTGCCTGAGCCCGAGCAAGATCGATGTTGCTCATTGTCAGCAGGGCCGGAAAAATCGCGAAACTGATCGCCGCCGACAAGGCGAAACCGGAGACGATCAGGACCTTCCGGCCGACATAGTCTGACAGGGCGCCGAAGATGACGAACAGCGGCGTGCCGATCGTCAGTGCAACAGCCAGCAACAGCGTTGCCACCGTCGGATCGACCTTCGCTGACGTCGTCAGGAAGAAGAAGCTGTAAAGTTGACCGACATAGCCGACAACTGCGGCCCCCGCACACAACACAAAAGCGAGGAAGACGGCTGCTGCGTTCCCCCTGTTCGAGAATGCTTCTATCACTGGAGCGCCGGATGTGCGCCCCTCCGCTTTTAGCTGCTGGAAGACTGGCGATTCGGAAAGCCGAAGGCGCGACCACGCTGAAACCATGAGCAGCACCGCAGAGGCCAGGAACGGTATGCGCCAGCCGAAACGCTGGAACATGTCTTCACCAAGAGACAACCTGACGCCGAAGATGACAAGGAGAGAAAGCACCAGGCCCAACGTAGCCGTCGTCTGAATCCATGATGTATAGAGGCCCCGTTTGCCCGGCAAGGCATGCTCAGCGACGTAGACGGCAGCTCCGCCATACTCGCCCCCGATCGCCAGCCCTTGCAACAGCCGCAGTGTGATCAGGCAGACTGGCGCAACAATGCCCGCCTGCGGGTAGGTTGGTATCAATCCAACGAGGAAGGTCGCCGATCCCATGATGAGAATTGTGGCAAGAAACGTATACTTCCGACCGACGGTGTCCCCAAGCCGGCCAAAGATCACGGCACCAATAGGGCGTACGATAAAACCAGCAGCGAAGGCTAGAAGCGCGAATATGTAGCCGGCCGTCGGGTCGAGGTCCGAAAAGAAGCTCTTTGCTATGACGCCGGCTAACGAGCCGAAAAGAAAGAAATCGTACCATTCGAAGATCGTACCAGTTGTTGCTGCAAAGATGATCTTACGATGCTCACGAGAGATACCCCGCGGCGACGGAGTCACCACTACTTCGGCCGCCGACGAGGCAGCAATAGTCCCACCAATCATGTCGTCCTCCCTATGCTTTTCATTTTATCGCTTCGCGGTTGCGGTCTCCCCCTCAGCAGCTCGCAGCGCTATGCGAATGCGAATGAGATTTGTCCTAGCGGACCATAGTCGGCTGTGAATTGATCGCCACACCTTGCTGGAATTGCGCGCGTGAACGAGCCGGACAGAACGGTCTCTCCTGCCTCCAATTTTTCACCAAAGGTGCTCAACTTTGCGGCCAACCATGCAACGCCCCTTGCGGGATGATCGAGCACACCGGCGGCGACACCGGTCTCCTCTACGACGTCATTGCGAATGAGGAGAGCAGGAAGCCAACGCAAATCGAATTCATGGGGTGCCGCTCGTCGCCCGCCCCTAACGACGCCTGCACAGGCCGCGAAGTCGGCGATGGTATCGATGACGGTGCGAGGCGTCTGCTGCTCTCGATCGAGCTGCTCGATGCGGGCGTCGATGATCTCGACCATTGGCTGCACGTACTCAGTCGCGCTCAGAACCTCGGAGATTGTAAGATGTGATCCTGCAAGCGGCCGCGCCAGGACGAATCCTAATTCAACTTCCACACGCGGAAGAATGAAATCCTTCATCAACAGATCACCGGCGTCGAGAAACATGTCCTCAAGCAGTGGAGCGAAATCTGGCTCGTCAATCAGCGCAACTTGCTGCATCGCGCGTGACGTAAGGCCGATCTTGTGTCCCACGACACGCCGACCTTGCTCCAACCTCAGCTGCAGCCACTCGCGCTGGATCTTGTACGCATCGGAAATGACCAATTCAGGAAACTGGCGAGACAATTGCCTGATCTGTTGTCTGGACGTGCGGGCAGTCTCGAGCGACGAGGCGATCGCCCTTGCTTCCTGCTCGCTCAGCACGCCCGGCAGGGGGCCGGCAAGTCCGGGGTGGCGGGGAGATGTCCTAGACACGTTCACAACCCGTAGCCGGCCGCATCGACCTGATGCCCAAAATAATCGCTATTATAGTATTCGGCCTGGTTCGGCGCATTTTCGCCGGCAAAGCCCAGCTCGCAAAGCCATCCCGAGGGATTAGCGAGATAAAAGCTTAGCGCCCGGTCATTCGCGTGACGGCCGAGGCGCAGCGGAATCGGGATATTGCGGGTGGTGGCGAGATCGAGTGCAATTCCGAGATCGTTGAGATCGGTGTATTCGATCATCAGATGATTGATGGCCTTGACACCGTTGCCGCCGCTGAACCCGAGTGAGTGCTCGCGGTCGTTACAATGCATGAAGATCGTCTTCGCGGTGACGCCGTCGGCACGGATACGCTTGTACTCAACGCCCCCCGTCATTCCCAGTAGCCGATAGAACCGAGTGGCTGCCAACGGATCGGGCTGACGAAGGAAGCAATGACCAAGACCGGCGTTGCGGGTAACGAACTTACCGTGCATAGGGCGGCCGGGGTGAAAAGGCCGTTTGGTCTCGATCTCCGGGCCGTAAAATATCTCGGTCTGGATGCCGGCAGGGTCCATAAGCTTCAGTAAACCGAGTACGTGGCGCTCCTGCGCCTCCTCCTCGCTTCCTGGCCGGAAGCTGATGTTGTTTTCGCGCAACACCTCGGCCAACGCCTCGAGATCCTCTTCTCGCGCGACGCGCCAGCCGAGATAAAGGAGATCATCGGCAGCGCCTGGCATGATCGCGATGCGGTGATGATGATTATCGAGTCGCAGAAAGGTCGTCCTGTTATCGGGCGCATCGTCACGGACTTCCATTCCGACGATGCCGCCGGCATAGGCTTTCCAAGCCTCCACGTCGCTGACGCTCAGCCCGAGATAGCCGAGCTCCGTTACCCCTGCCATGTTGCACTCCTGTTGATCTTATTGGTCGGCGAAGAAACGAGTGACCACATTGTTGAAGTCGTCGGCTCGATCGAGATGGCTCCAATGCCCGCAGCGGGCGAAGATGTGCAGCTCGGAATCCTCGATGATTTCGTGGAAATGCAAGCTCGTGGCTATTGGCACAATCCGGTCGTCACGTCCGTGCAGGAGCAGGAATGGATGTGCGATCTTGCGCAGAGCTTCATCAGGAGTAACTAGCGCCGCGACACGCTCCTCGCGCGGACCGGGGAACAGGCGTGGCTGACGCTCTCGCTGCTCGGGGCGCTGCGCAGTGTGCAAGCGTATTGCGACCATATCGTCAGAAATTTGTGCTGGATCGAAGGTGAAATTGCACAATACTGCGCGCATCGCGGCTGCCGAGAGCTCGCCGCTCCACCCGGATCCAAACGCTGGAGGCACTCGAAAGGGCGTACCAACAGATCCCATCAAAGCAACGCGGCGGATGCGTGCAGGAAACCGCACTGTTGCTGCCAGCGCCACGGCGCCGCCAAAGGAATTGCCGAGTAGATGGGCTCGCTCTATGCCAAGCGAGTCCATGAACGCGATGAGATGCTCGACCCAGTACTCGAGACTGTAGCTTGCGTCCTCTGGCGGCTCCGAGAACCCGAAGCCGGCGAGATCGGGGGCCAGGCAGCGGA
>NZ_JBFUES010000112.1:0-12101 GCF_056403875.1 Bradyrhizobium sp. P2_E8 | reverse complement strand
GTCCGAACAACCGCATTCCCGCCATCGTCGATCACGAACCCGCCGATGGCGGTGCACCTTTCTCGGCCTTCGAGACCGGCGCGATCCTGATCTATCTGGCGGAGAAGACCGGGCGCTTCCTGGCCGGAGATTTGCGCGGCCGCTCCACCACGATCCAGTGGGTGATGTGGCAGATGGCGGGACTGGGACCGATGCTCGGCCAGCACGGTCATTTCGCACTCTATGCGGCCGAGAAGATCCCTTACGCGATCGAGCGCTACCGCGACGAGGCGGCGCGACTCTATGGCGTGCTCGACCGGCAGTTGGCCAGGACCGGCGCCTATGTCGCCGGTGACTATTCCATCGCCGACATCGCCTGCTTCCCCTGGACCATGACCCACAAGGCGCAAGGCTTTACGTTAGAGGACTATCCGAACGTGAAACGCTGGTACGCGGAGGTCCGCGCCAGGCCGCTGGTGCAGGCGGGGCTTGCGATCGGCAAGTTCGTCAAAGAGCCGTTCGACGAGGAATCACGCAAGATCATGTTCGGCCAGCGTGCGAAGGAAGTGTTGGGGAAGAAGTAGGCTTTCGCCACATTCGTCATTGCGAGCGCAGCGAAGCAATCCAGGGTCTTTCCGCGGCGGCAGTCTGGATTGCTTCGCTGCGCTCGCAATGACGGGGGAGAAAGCGAAACAAACATGACAAAAGGAAACGCCATGATCGAATTCTTCTTCGACTGTTCCAGCCCCTGGACCTATCTCGCCTTCCACAACATCCAGCCGTTGGCCAGGGAGCTCGGCGCGGAGATCGTCTGGCGGCCGATCCTGGTCGGCGGCATCTTCAACACGGTCAACCCCAGCGTCTATGCGCAGCGCGAGATGCCGGTGCCGCTGAAGGCGCGCTACATGAAGAAGGACCTGCAGGACTGGGCGCGCTCGGCCGACCTGTCGATCAAGATGCCGCCGACGGTGTTCCCGGTGAACAGCGTCAAGGCGATGCGCGGCTGCATCTGGCTGGGTCAGGATATGGTGCCGTTCGCGACCGCCGTGTTCGAGGCCTATTGGGGCGGCGACAAGGACATCTCGCAGGACGCGGTGCTCGCCGGGATCTGCAAGACGGTTGGCATCGACGAGCAGAAGTTCTTTGCCGGAATTGCGGAGCAGGGGATCAAGGACCAGCTCAAGGCCAATACCGAAGAGGTCGTCGTGCGCGGCGGGTTCGGCTCGCCGACGATCTTCGTCGACAAGACCGACATGTATTTCGGCAATGACCGCCTGCCGCTGATCCGCGAGGCGCTGCTGCGCCGCAAGGCGAGCGCGGCCTGATGGTGCGCGCTGTCGTCTGCCGCGAACTCGGCGCGCCCGAAACGCTGCGGCTGGAGGAGTTTCCCTCGCGTGCCCTGAAGCCGGGCGAGGTGCGCGTCGCGATCCGCGCCGCCGGGCTGAACTTTCCCGACGTGCTGATGGTGGCCGGGGAATATCAGCTCAAGCCGGAGCTGCCGTTCACGCCCGGCATGGAGGCCGCCGGCGACGTGACCGAATTGGGCGCGGAGGCGAGCGGCGTTGCCGTCGGCGACAAGGTGATCGTGAAGATGCGACACGGCGCCTTCACCGATGAAGCGGTCGTCGCGCCGTCGCAGCTCACGCCGATGCCGTCGACGTTCGACTATGCTGAGGCTGCGACCTATCTCGCCGGCCACGGCACCGCCTATCACGCGCTGATCGACCGCGGCCGCGTCGAACCCGGCGAAGTGCTGCTCGTGCATGGCGCCGGTGGCGGCGTCGGCCTTGCCGCCGTCGAGATCGGCAAGATGCTGGGCGCGACCGTGATCGCGACCGCCTCCAGCGACGAGAAGCTCGCCATTGCCAAGGCGCGCGGCGCCGATCATCTCGTGCGCTACGACCGCGAGCCGTTTCGCGACGCCGTCAAGCGCATCACCGACGGCCGCGGCGCCGACGTGGTGTTCGATCCGGTTGGCGGCGAGGTGTTCGAGAATTCGATGCGCTGCATTGCCTGGGGCGCGCGGCTGCTGGTGATCGGCTTCACCGGCGGCATCGGCTCGGCCAAGACCAATCTCCTGCTGATCAAGGGCGCGAGCGTGCTCGGCGTGCGCGCCGGAGAGGCCGTGCGGAAGAATCCTGCGCTCGGCGAGGTGCGCCTGAAGGCGCTGCTGAGATGGGCGGAGGAGGGCAAGCTGCGCCCCAACGTCTCGCACCGCCTGCCGCTTGAGGACTACGCGAAGGCGATGCGGTTGTTGATCGACCGCAAGGCGATCGGCCGCGTGGCGCTGGTGATGGAGTGACGGTGCCGTTGAATCGTAGGGTGGGTTAGCCGAAGGTGTAACCCACCGCTTCTGTGTCCGCGAAAAGTAAAGAGGTGGGTTACGCCTTCGGCTAACCCACCCTACGAGTGCGTCACTTATACTCCCGCTCCGTCCACCACGGGAAATAGTCCGGCATGTCGCTGGACACCTTGTTTTTGAACTGCGCCGGGCGCTTCTCCAGGAACGACACCACGCCTTCCTTCACATCATCCGAGCGGCCGCGCGTGTAGATGCCGCGGCTGTCGACCTTGTGGGCTTCCATGGGATCGTCCGCGCCCATCATGCGCCACATCATCTGGCGGATCAGCGCCACCGACACCGGCGCGGTCTTGGCTGCGAATTCCTTGGCGAGCGCGCGCGCGGTCGGCAGCAGATCATCGGGCGGCACCACCTTGCTGACCAGACGCCCCGCAAGCGCCTCCTGCGCCGGGAAGACGCGCCCGGAATAGCACCATTCCAGCGCCTGCGAGATGCCGACGATGCGCGGCAGGAACCAGCTCGAGGCGGCCTCCGGCACGATGCCGCGCTGTGAGAAGACGAAGCCGAAACGCGCTGCGTCGGAGGCAATGCGGATATCCATCGCGAGCTGCATGGTGACACCGATGCCGACGGCTGGGCCGTTCACCGCGGCGATCACGGGCTTGAGGCATTTGAAAATACGCAGCGTCACCTGGCCGCCGCCGTCGCGCACCTGCGGATCGCTGTAATCGACCTTGCCGTCGGCGAGGCGCCTGACGGGCCCGCGCCGCGCGTCGCGATCAAACGTATCGGCGCCGGAAGAGAGGTCGGCGCCGGCGCAAAAGCCGCGGCCCGCGCCGGTGACGATGATGGCGCGGACGTTGTCGTCCTTGTCGGCGGCGTCGAAGGCGTCGATCAGCTCTGCCTGCATCTGCGCGTTGAAGGCGTTGAGCTTGTCGGGCCGGTTCAGCGTGATGGTGAGAATCTGCTCGGCGACCTCGTATTTGATGGTCTCATACGCCATTGGTGGTTTCCTTCCCTGTCATTTCTTGAATCAATTCTGTCATTGCCGGGCTTGACCCGGCAATCCATCTTTTTGAAGAGGATGGATGCGCGGGTCGAGCCCGCGCATGACGAGTTGCGCTGAGGCGCTAGCGCGCAGGCGGCTTGGGCCAGGGCCGCTGCGGGCCGCGCAAGCTCTCGAAGGCCTTGGCCATGCCGAGCACGCCGATGTCGTCGAAGCGGCGGCCGACGATCTGCACGCCGATCGGAAAGCCCTTGGCGTCGAAGCCGCCATTGATGGAGATGGCAGGGTTCTCCGACATATTCCACGGCACGGTATAGGCGATGTGCTCGAACGGCTTCATCGGATCGTTGGTGGGCGAGGCCCATTCCGCCGGATAGTTCACGTTCGGCGCGGTCGGCGAGATCACATAGTCGAGCTCGCAGAACAGTTTTGAGGCCGCGGCGCGGATCGCCATGGTCTGGTTGAACCCACGGATCACGTCGACGCCCGACAGTTTCGCGCCGGACTCGCCCCATTTGAAGATGTAGGGCAGCACCTTTGCCTGATCGGCCGGCGTCAGCCTGGACAGATCGTCCCACATCCGCGCGCGCCAGAAATTGTCGAGGCCGTCGAGCATCTCGCGCGTGAGGATGCCATCGACCTCGGTGACAACAGCGCCGGCGGATTCAAATGCCTTTGCCGCCTTCACCGCGACCTCGCGCACCGGCTTTTCCAGCGGCAGGCCGACGCCGGGATCGAGCATCAATCCGATCCGCAATTTGCGCGGTGACTTCTCCGGCCCCTTCCAGTTGAGCGGTTCGGCAGGCAGGCTCATGCCGTCGCGCCGGTCGGGCTTTGCGATCGCGCTCATCATCAGCGCGCAATCGTCCACGTTGCGGGTCATCGGGCCGGCGACGCGGCCGACATAGGTGGGGTCGATCGGCACGCGGCCGAAGCTCGGCTTCAATCCGACGAGGCCGCACCAGCCCGCGGGAAGGCGCACCGAGCCGCCGATGTCGGTGCCGAGATGCAGGGGGCCGTAGCCGGCCGCGGCGGCCGCGCCTGCACCGGCGCTGGAGCCGCCGGGATTCTTGGAGAGGTCCCAGGGGTTGCGCGCGAGCGCGTGGAAGCTGGAGAGCCCCGAGGACAGCATGCCGTAATCGGGCATGGTGGTCTTGGCGAAGATGATCGCGCCGGCCTCGCGCAGCCGCGCGGCAGGCGGGGCGTCCTTCTCGGCGGGCACGAGCTTGACGCTGGCAGCACCCAGCGGCACGGGCACGCCCTTGGTCGCGATGTTGTCTTTCACCGTGACAGGCACGCCGTCGAGCGGGCCGGACGGCTCGCCGCCGGTCCAGCGCGCGGTCGAGGCCTTTGCGGCCTCCCGCGCGCCGTCGGGATCGAACGCATAGAGCGCCTTGAGGTGCGGCTCCCACGCGGCGACGTGCGTGAGCACGTCCTCCAGCACCTCGCTCGGCGAGAACTGCTTGGCGCGATAGCCTGCGATCAGATCGACCGCGGACAGATCGTGCAGCGAGGTGACCGCCTCCTCGACGCTCTTTTTATGCATGAGCACCCACCGGCATGCGCGTCTCGATGATGCGGGCGAACATGCTGGCGCCGATCGGCAGGATCTTGTCGTCGAGCACAAAGCCGGGATTGTGCACCGGCACCGAGCCGTCATGGCCGACCCAGAAATAGGCGCCGGGAATGGTTTGCAGCATGTCGGCAAAATCCTCGCTGCCCATCTTCGGCTGGGTGCGGGTGATCACGTTGGCTGGGTTGACGACGGTGCGCGCGACCTCTTCGACCACCTTGGACTGCTCGACCTGGTTGACCAGCACGCCGAAGGTGTCGCGGATGTCGGCTTCGATCACGCACTGATAGGCGCTCGCGATGCCGGCACAGATCGTGCGGATGCGTTCGGCGATGAGGGCGCGGACTTCGTTGGAGAAGGTGCGGATGGTGCCGCAGAGATGCGCCTCGCCGGGGATGACGTTGTAGGCGGAACCCGCATGGATCTGGGTGATCGAGATGACGGCGGCCTGCAGCGGCTCGACGTTGCGGCTGACGATGGTCTGGATCGCCTGCGCCAGCGTGGTCGCGATGATCACCGCATCCTTGGAACGCTCGGGCATCGCGCCATGCGCGCCATAGCCGGTGATGCGGAGGTCGAAGAAGTCGGCGCTGGCCATTGCAGGGCCGGGCAGGATCGCGATCTCGCCATGGTTGAGGTCGGGCGCATTGTGCAGGCCGTAGAGCTCGTCGCAGGGAAACTTCTCGAACAGGCCGTCCTTGATCATCGCGCGGGCGCCGCCGAGGCCTTCTTCGGCCGGCTGGAAGATCAGGTGCACGGTGCCGTCGAAGTTCCTGGTCTCGGCGAGGTAGCGCGCGGCGCCGAGCAGGATGGTGGTGTGGCCGTCATGGCCGCAGCCGTGGAAGCGGCCGGGGATTTTCGAGCTCCATTTCAGATTGGTGTTCTCTTCCATCGGCAGCGCGTCCATGTCGGCGCGCAGGCCGATGCGCTTGCCGCCTGCGCCCTTGCCCTTGATGACGCCGATCACGCCGGTGCCGCCGAGACCGCGATGCACCTCGATGCCCCAGCCCTTCAGCTTGTCGGCGACGATGCCTGAGGTGCGCACTTCCTCGAAGCCGATCTCGGGATGGGCGTGGAGGTCGCGCCTGATAGCGGTGAGTTCGTCGGCATAGCCGTCGATACGATCGATCGTGGGCATGTGTCCTGTCCGGTTAGCGTGAAGGAGGATTGAAAACGGGGCCGTTCGGCTTGATGCGAATGCCCGGACGCAGCTTCGTCCAGGGCAGGGAGGCAGTGTCGGCCGGCATTGCGCCCGGGGCGGCGCAGATCATCAGCTGTTCCGCGATCGGCTCGAAATCGGCGCGGAAGTGCACCGAGCTCTTGTTGACCAGGATCTTCTGTTCGGTCGGCTCGATGCCGACATACCGGTACATCGCCTGATCGGCGAGCTGCGCCTTGTGCGAGGAGACGACGACACGAACATCGCCGATGCGCAGGGCCGCGGAAGGACCCATCTCCATCTCGCGGCCGCCGTAATAGGGGCCGGGTGCGATGAAGCGGCCGTCGGACAGTTTCTCGACGACGAAGGTCTCGCGATAAGGCTCGTCGCCTGGAATGCCGGACTTGCCGCCGAGCGACAGCGTCACCGTGGCGCCGACGCCGGCCGCATGCGCGGCCTTCGCCGATTCCGGATCGTAGATCGCGCCGGTCGCAGCGCTCGCCTTGTTGCGCACCAGCGCGCGCAGCATGCCGGTGGTATCGGAATCGCCGCCCGCGCCGGGATTGTCCTGGGTGTCGGCGATGATGATCGGCTTGCTGGCGCCCTTCGCCAGTTCCATCGCATGGCGCACGCCGTCGTCGGGAGACCAGATCTTGCCGTCGAAATCGTCCTCGTGGCTTTCGATCAGCTTGACGATCGCATCCGCAGCGCGATCGGCGTCGGCTTGGGTCTTGCCATAGGCGAACACGCTCGGCCCGCAATCGCGGAAGTCGGCGGCGGGGAAGCCGGGCGCGAAGGACAGCGTCGGGACCGCGTCGCTCTCGAGCGCGGCGAGCTTCTCGTAGATGCCCTTGGTCGGCTGGTCATTGGTGCACTGCCAGCTGATCGGGATCAGGAACGGCAGTTGCCGGAACGCCTTTGCGAAGCGCTGCTTGCTCTTCAGCAGCAGCGCGAGATGTCGCGCCGAGGCGCGGCCCGTCTCGGCCATGTCGACATGCGGATAGGTGCGGTAGGCGATCAGCGCGTCGGCATGTTCCATCATGTCCGGCGTGACGTTGGCATGCAGGTCGAGGCTGGCAACCAGCGGAACATCCTTGCCGATGACGCGGCGCACGCGCGCCAAAATCTCGCCTTCGCCGTCGTCGAGATGCTCCGTCACCATCGCGCCGTGCAGGTCGAGATAGACCGCATCGACGGGACCCGCCGCCGCAATGCCGTCGACCATCACCTTCACGATGCGTTCGAAGGCGTCCCGGGTGACATGCGCCGACGGGCTCGCGCCGCAGGCGATCGTCGGGATGAGTTCCCAGCCATTGGCTTCGGCGCTGTCGACGAAGCCGGCGAGGCCGACATTGATGCGCCGCATCACCTTCAGCACGTCGGCACCTTGCGTCATCGCCGGCCAGCCGCCGCCATGCTGGAAGTCCGCAAACGTCGCCTTCGTCGGAGCGAAGGTGTTGGTCTCATGCAGGAAGCCGCCGACGGCGATACGTGTCATCAACTCAAGTCCAGGCAATTGAAAGTGCGCGACGTTAGCCTTGCCCTTGCGGAGAGAGCAAGGCGGGACGCACTCGCGCCGTGCATAGGGTCAAGACGTTTTGGGAATGCTGCTCCGCCGTCATTCCGGGGCGCGCCACTTTGGCGCGAGCCCGGAATCCATTGTGCGACAGCGTCCGCGGCCTGATGGATTCCGGGCTCATCGCTTCGCGATGCCCCGGAATGACGGCTGAGAGAGCTACGCCGTCGCCGCCACGCCCTCCGACACCGGCCGGAAGTTCGCAAAGTCCCAGCCGCGGCCGGGGGCTGCCTCCAGCAGGGCCCTGGTGTAGGCCTCCTTCGGATGCGTCAGCACTTCGGCGGCGGGGCCCTGCTCGACGACGCGGCCGTGCTGCATCACCACGACCTCGTCGCAGATTTGCGCTGCGACGCGCAGATCGTGGGTGATGAACAGGATCGCGATGCCGAGCCGCTTCTGGATCTCGTCGAGCAGTTCCAGTACCTGCGCCTGCACCGAGACGTCGAGCGCGGAGACAGCTTCGTCCGCGACCAGCACGTCCGGATCGAGCGCGAGCGCACGCGCGATCGCGATGCGCTGGCGCTGGCCGCCGGAGAACTGGTGCGGATAGCGCGACACCGCATCGGCCGGCAGGCCGACCAGCTCGAGCAGCTCGCGGGCGCGCTTCATCGCATCGGCATGCGAGACTCCGTAATTGATCGGGCCTTCCGCGATGCTCTCGCCGACAGTGACGCGCGGGTTGAGCGAGCGATAGGGATCCTGGAACACGATCTGGATCTTCTGCCGGTGCGGCTGGAGCAGGCGACGCGAGATGTCGGAGATCTCGCGGCCGGACAGGCGTACGCCACCGGAGGTCGGGTCGATCAGGCGGACGATGCAGCGTGCCACCGTGGACTTGCCCGAACCGCTCTCGCCGACGATGCCGAGCGTGCGGCCCTTGCGCAGCGTCAGCGTGACCTTGTCGGCGGCGACGACCTCGCGGCCTTTGCCGAAGAAGGCGCGCTCCTTATAGACCTTGCTGAGGTCGTTGGCTTCCAGCACCACCGGTTCCTTGGTCTCGGGGCGCGCCGCGCGCGGCACCAGGCTCGGCACCGCAGAGAGCAGGTTGCGGGTGTATTCCATGGTCGGGTTGCGCAGCACGGTATCGAGCGGACCGGTCTCGACGAGGCGGCCCTGCCGCATCACGGCGACACGGTCGGCGATTTCCGCCACCACGCCCATGTCGTGGGTGATGAACAGCACGGCCGTGCCGTGGTCGCGCTGGAGGTCGCGGATCAGGGTCAGGATCTGCTTCTGCGTGGTGACGTCGAGCGCGGTGGTCGGCTCGTCGGCGATGAGCAGCTTCGGTTCGAGCACCAGCGCCATCGCGATCATGATGCGCTGGCGCTGGCCGCCGGAGAGGCGGTGCGGGTAGGAGGCGAAGATGCGCTCGACCTGGGGCAGGCGCACCTGCTCCATCATGTCGAGGATGCGTTTCTTCCGCGCCTTGGCATCGAGATCGGTGTGGGCGCGCAGGACTTCGTCGATCTGGCGGCCGACCGGCACCACCGGATTGAGCGCGGTCATCGGCTCCTGGAAGATCATCGCCATCTGCGTCGCGCGGAGCTGGCGCAGCCGGCGGTCGGTTGCGGTGAGCAGCTCTTCGCCGACCAGCTTGACGCTGCCGGCGGTGGGCACCAGCGTGCCCTTCGGCAGCAGGCCCATCGTGGTCAGCGAGGTCACCGACTTGCCCGAGCCGCTTTCGCCGACGAGACACAGCGTCTCGCGCTCGTGCACCTGGATCGAGATGCCGTCGATGATGTTCGCCCCCTTCGGCTTCTTGCCGATGGAAACGACGAGATTGTTGATGTCGAGGACAGGGTTGGTCATGCAGGATCTTTCGTCWTTCCGGGGCGCGCGCAGCGCGAGCCCGGAATCCATCGGGCGTCAGTCCAAGCGGTGAAATGGATTCCGGGCTCGCGCCAAAAGGCGCGCCCCGGAATGACCGTGGTACTCGCATCACTTGCCTTCCCGCTGCTTCATGCGGGGATCGAGGGCGTCGCGGGCGGCGTCGCCGATCAGATTGATGCTGAGGATGGCGATCGAGAGCAGGAGGCCCGGCCAGAAGATCAGCGACGGCTTGATCTGGAAGTACTGGCGGCCCTCGGCCATGATGTTGCCCCAGGTCGGTGTCTCCGGCGAGATGCCGGCACCGAGGAAGGAGAGGATCGCCTCGGTGAGGATCGCGGAGGCGCAGACGTAGCTGCCCTGCACGATCAGAGGCGCGATCGTGTTCGGCATCAAATGCCGCCACATGATCTTCGGCAGGGATGAGCCGACCGAGATCGCCGCCTCGACATAAGGTTCCTCACGCGCCGACAGCACGACCGAGCGCACCAGCCGTGCCACGCGCGGAACTTCGGGGATCGTGATCGCGATCAGCACGGTCCAGATGCTTGCGCCGGACAGCGAGACCACAGCGATCGCGAGCAGGATGCTCGGCATCGCCATCAGGCCGTCCATGATTCGCATCAGGACGGCATCGACCAGCTTGAAGAAGCCGGAGACGAGGCCGATCGCCAGCCCGACGACGATCGACAGGATCGCCGAGCCGATCCCGATCAGCAGCGAGATGCGGCCGCCATAGATCACGCGCGACAACAGGTCGCGTCCGTAGGCATCGGTGCCGAGCAGGAATTGCGCCGACGTCGGCTTCAATCGCTGCGACGGCGCGAGCTGGATCGGATCATGCGGCGCGATCAGCGGCGCCAGAATCGAGATCAGCACGATCAGCGCGAGCAAGACCGTTGCCGTGGCGATGATCGGCGTCGAGGTGAGGAATCCGAAGCGCGGCCGCAGCGGCGACGTGATCGGAATGGACGACTGGGGAAGGGTATCGACCGACATTTTGTCCTTATCCTTGCCTCAGTACCGGATCCGCGGATCGAGCAGGGTGTAGGCGACGTCAATCAGAAGATTGACGACGACATAGATCAGCGACGTCAGCAGGATCATGGCCTGGATCACCGGATAGTCGCGCGCCAGCACCGCATCCACGGTGAGGCGGCCGATGCCGGGAATGTTGAACACGCTCTCGGTGACGACGACGCCCGAGATCAGAAGCGCAAAGCCGGTGCCGATCACGGTGATCACGGGCACGGCGGCGTTGCGCAGCGCATGGCGCATCATCACGGCGACCTCGTTGATGCCCTTGGCGCGCGCGGTGCGGACATAGTCCTCGCCGAGCACGTCGAGCATCGCCGCGCGCGTCATGCGCGCGATCAGCGCGATGTAGATGAAGGRGAGGGCGCAGGTCGGCAGGATCATGCGCTCGAAGAACGGGCCGAAGCCGTTCGAGATGCTGCGGAAGCCCTGCACCGGCACCCAGCGCAGGTCGATGGCGAAGACCTCGATCAGGAGATAGCCGACCACGAACACCGGGACCGAGAAGCCGAGCACCGAGAGACCCATCACGAAACGGTCGATCCAGGTGCCGTGCTTCCACGCCGCGATCACGCCCAGCGGGACTGCGACGATGACGGCGAGGATGATGGTCGACAGCGCGATCGAGATCGACGGCTCGACGCGCTGGCCGATCATCTTCATGACGGGCAGGTTGGAGATCAGCGAGGTCCCGAGATCGCCGTGCAGCAGCTTGTTCACCCAGGTGATGAACTGCACGATCAGGGGCTCGTTGAGGCCGAGCGAGGCACGGATGCGCTCCAGCCGTTCCGGCGTGGCGTTGTCGCCGGCGAGAATCGCGGCGGGATCGCCGGGGGTGAGGCGGAGCAGGAGGAAGACGAACAGCGCGACGACGCCCATCACGGGCACGGCGGCAAAGATTCGGCGTAGGAGATATCCGAGCAAGTTGGATCCGTCAGATTAGAGTCAAATCGGCGGCAGCGGTCGTTGCCTGTTCTGCCATCAGCCTAACATTTCAGCAATTCCCGTGCCATCAGGGCCACAGGTTTTGCAGTGTGGCCAGTCGTTTTGAGCAGCGAGCCGTCTTTCCTGCCGTCATTCCGGGGCGCGTCGAAGACGCGAACCCGGAATCTCGAGATTCTCAGGTGCGCAAGTGCGCACCGTAGTTCGGTCCTTCGGACCGCCCCGGAATGACGAGCCCAAAATCACTCCAGCGTCGCCAGCAGCCCTGCCATCAGGCGGCCGCGTTCGACCAGGCTCTCGACCTCGATATACTCTTCGAGCGTGTGGCCATTGCCGCCACGCACGCCCAGCCCGTCGAGCGTCGGGATGCCCATCGCGCCGGTAAAGTTGCCGTCTGAGCCGCCGCCCGAACTCGCATGCGGCAATTCGGCGCCGAGCGATCTGGCGATATCGCGCGCCTTCTCGTACAGCGCCATGGTGCCGGCATCGGGTTCCCACACGGGCCGGGTGACGCCACGCGTCACCTTGAACGCAACATCATTGCTTGTGCCCGACAGAGCCAGCATCCTCTCGACGCCGCGATCGAGATCGGCCTGGCGCTTGGCCATCGAAAGCGCTTCACCGGTGGCGGTCGTGGCAACGCAATTGACCCATTGTCCGCCATGCACGACGCCGACCGAAAAGGTGCAGTCCTCCGTCGTC
>NZ_JBFUES010000111.1:0-12153 GCF_056403875.1 Bradyrhizobium sp. P2_E8 | reverse complement strand
TGTCGGGATCGGTGCCGAGGCGGAACGTCACCGTAAGCGTCATGGCGCCGTCGGTGGTGGCCTGGCTCGACATATAGAGCATGCCTTCGACGCCGTTGATCTGTTCCTCGATCGGGGTCGCCACCGTCTCCGCGATCACCTTCGGATTGGCGCCGGGATAGGTCGCGCGCACGAGGACGGAGGGCGGCACCACGTCCGGATATTCCGAGATCGGCATCGCGAACAGCGAGATCAGGCCGGCAAGGAAGATCAGGACCGACAGCACGCCGGCGAAAATCGGACGATCAATGAAGAACTTTGAGAGATTCATGGCTTTGCCCCTGGGCAATATCCTGCGGTTCTCCGCCCGCCCCTCCGTCATTCCGAGGCGCGGGCGAAGCCCGCGAACCCGGAATCTAGAGGTGAAGTGGTCGGAGTTCAGTAACTTCGAGATTCTCAGGTGCGCAATTGCGCACCGTAGTTCGCGCTACGCGCGCCCCGGAATGACAGAGGATGTCAGCGTTGCACGACGTCCTGGTTGCTGTGGTTGGATGCCTGCTGCGGCCCGCGCGCGCCCATCGCCGCCACCTCCGTCTTGAGGAGGGCGCCGGGACGCACGCGCTGGAGGCCGTTGACGACGATGCGGTCGCCCGGCTTCAGGCCCGCGGTGACGATGCGCAAGCCGTCGACGGCGCCGCCAAGCGTGACCGGACGGTAGACCGCGCGGCTGTCGTCGCCGACCGCCATCACGAACTTCTTGTCCTGGTCGGTGCCGATCGCGCGCTCGTCGATCATCACCAGCGTCTGCTGCTTCGGCTGGCCCATGCGCACGCGGGCGAACTGACCGGGGATCAGACGCCCGTCCTCGTTCCTGAACACCGCGCGGACACGGATGGTGCCGCTCTGGCCGTTGACTTGGTTGTCGATGAGCTGGATGTGGCCTTTCGCCGAAAGGCCGCCTGAGGTCGCCATCTCCACCGGGATCTGGTCGAGATTGCCGCGCTTGCCGGAGGCGTCCGCGATCGAGTTCAGCGCGTGCAGCACGACCTCTTCATCCGCATCGAAGGACGCGTAGATCGGATTGACGGAAACCAGCGAGGTCAGCACCGGGGACGCGGTGCCGGCGGCGACGAGATTGCCGACGGTGACCTCGATCTTGCCGACGCGGCCGTCCACGGGCGCGCGCACCTCGGTATAATCGAGATTGAGCCTTGCGGTCTGAAGCGTCGCTTCGGCCGCCTTGACGTTGGCGATGGCCTCGCGATTGGCGTTGTCGCGCTGGTCGTAGTCACGCCGGGTGACGACCGCGTTGCCGACGAGCTGCGCACCGCGCTCGAGCTCGCTCTGGGTGAACACCACGCGCGCCTTCGCCGCCTCGAGCTGGGCGTTGGCCTTGTCCACCTCGGCCGCGTAGGGCGCCGGATCGATCTTGAACAAGACGTCGCCCGCTTTCACCAGCGCGCCTTCGGTGAAATTGGTCGACAGGATCGCACCGGCCACGCGCGGACGAAGCTCGACACGCTGGATGGCCTCGAGCCGGCCGGAGAAATCGTCCCACAGCACGGTCGGCCGCGGTTCGATCAGCGCGACCGTAACGGGGACGGCCTGCTCGGCCGCGGCCGCCGTTGCGGTTGCCTGTGCGGCACGGAAGTAATGGCCCGTCGCGATCGAACCGGCCACGGCGAGGGCGCCCACGATAGCGACGCCGCCGAGAAGGCGGCGGATACGGCCAGGGCGAGAGGTGTTTTGGGAGGGGGGCATTTGCGCGCTCCAGATATGTAGTGTTCACTACAGATGTGGAGCTGGATACCGCAGCGCAAGATACTTATGTACCGTTCGCTAAGAAAATTGTAGCCGCTTACCGCAAGAATTGGAAGGCGGAAGAGAAAATAAAGCCAGAACAAATAGATAGGATCAGGCGTTAAGCCTCAGGCAGAACGTGAATTCCGAGGAGACAGGCACATGGGCATGGGACGCCCCCGCGAGTTCGACGCCGATGTGGCGTTGGATCAGGCGATGGAAGTGTTTTGGCGCCATGGCTATGAGGGCGCCACGATTGCCCAGCTCACCGAGGCGATGGGCATCAACCCGCCGAGCCTTTATGCCTGTTTCGGCAACAAGGAAGGCCTGCTGAAGGCCGCGCTCGACCGCTACACCAAATTGCGGGGCGCCTGGATGGACGAGGTGGTAGCCGCGCCGACCGCCCGCGACGTCGCCGAGCGGATGCTGATGGGTATCGCCGAGAAGCAGACCGATCCCGCCAATCCGCCCGGATGCCTGCTCGTGCAGGGCGGCATCGCCTGCGGCAGCGGCTCCGAGAACGTCCCCTTCGAACTCGCCGCCCGCCGCGCCCAGAACGAAGACCAGCTCCGCGACCGTTTTGTTCACGCCAAGGCGGAAGGTGATCTCAAGCCGAGTTCTGATCCCGCAGCGCTCGCGCGCTACGTCTCGGCGGTGTCCGTCGGCATGGGCGTGATGGCGTCTTCGGGAGCGGATCGCGAAGCGCTGCGGCAAGTGGCGAACGTCGCGGTACAGGCGGTCGAGGCGCAGTCGGCCGAGAGAACCTGATTCATTTCGCGGATGACGTTGCCGGCAGCGACGGCGGCGGGACAAAACCACCGAACTCGCGTTCGATCAGCCCGGCCAGCGCGATCGTTGTCCGATCCTCGAGATAAGGCCCGATGATCTGCACGCCGATCGGCAGGCCCGAAGGCGTGCGCTCGATCGGAACGGCGGTTGCCGGCAAGCCGCAGGTCGATGCGGGATCAGCCCAGATGAAGCACGCATCGGAGTAGTTGTAGAGCTTGCCATCGATGTCGAGCTGCCGTGCGTCGAACGGCTCGGACTGGTCATGTGGAAACGCCGGCACGGCGGCGGCCGGGTAGATCACCGCATCGAACTCGCGGAAGAGCTGCTGCCACTTCTGTTGCAGTTGCAGGCGGGCCGCGTCGGTCGCCAGCCACTCACGATGGATCATGCCCCAGCCGCGGGCGCGCTCGGCCTGCAGGCTGCGGTCGTCGGGCGAGAGTGTCGCGGCAACTTCTTGCGCCTCCGCGAGGGCGGCCTGGGTCAGGCGCGGACTTCGCGCGGCGTTCAACAGCTTCATGTACAGCCGCGCGGATTCGGCGAGATCAGGTAGCAGCGTGCTCGAGCGCGCGACCCGCGCCTCCGATTTGTCGAGCCGGTCTGCCAATCGTCCAATGGCTGAACGCACGGCGTCACCCGTCGGCATCAACGGATGCGTATCGATCACGAGGATCCTGAAATTCATGAGCTGGTCATGTCGCGGCGCCGGCAGTGCAAGGCGATAGCCGATCCCGTCCCGCGTCTCGTCGGGGCCGGCAATCACGTCGAGCGCCAGGGCGAGATCCGAGGCCGTGCGCGCCATCGGTCCAACGACAGCCAGATCGCCCTGACCAGGGACGGGTAGCGCCGGCGGCAGACTGTATCCGCGCAGCGGGACCAGCCCGAGGCTCGGCTTGTGTCCGAACACACCGCAGAAATGCGAAGGGACCCGGATCGATCCGCCGATATCCGAGCCGATCGAGAGTGGACCGAAGCCCGCGGCCAGCGCCGCCCCCGATCCGCCCGAGGAGCCGCCGGGTGACCGGCCGAGCTCCCACGGGTTGTTCGTCGTGCCGTGGATGTCGTTGTAGCTCTGGAAATCCCGCAGCCCGATCGGGATATTGGTCTTGCCGATGATGACGGCGCCCGCCGCCTTCAACCGCGAGACGACGAGGGCATCCTCCGCCGGTTGGAAATCCCTGAAATGCGGAAAGCCCCATGTCGTCGGCAGGCCGGCGAGGTTGAACGGTTCCTTGAGGGTCACGGGAATGCCGAGCAGCGGCTGACGCTCGCCGCGGCCAAGCGCCGCGTCGGCCGCGCGCGCGGCGTCTCTTGCGCGATCAAAATCGCGAACGATGACGGCATTGATCCGCCCGTCCAGCGCCTCGATGCGCGCGATCGTATGCTCGAGCAGTCCCGACGCAGACACCTTGCGTGCGTGCAGGGCACCCAGAAGCGCGCTGATCGAGCCGTAGTCCAAGTCAACTTCCAAGTCAGCGGCATCCGAGGCCAGCCCGCGCTGCATCACGATCTCCATTGTGTGACTGCTGATACTTCGTAGCCCGGATGGAGCGTAGCGCAATCCGGGACATATCCCAATGCGGATGCAGGACCCGGATTACGCTGCGCTCCATCCAGGCTACGAAGCTGCAATTCGCGTGAGGAGGCCGCGCAGCGGTCACCAGACCTGCTTGCCAATTGGGAGGACAGCACCGTCCGAAAACAGCGATGCCTTCCGAACGGTTAATGGCGTCGGCTCGACGGCGAGTTCCCAAGCGGCGATCATGCAATCCTGCGACTGTCTTGCCCGACGTGTCAAACGTCTGCGCTGGCGAGGCTCGCGCCGCGCGGGGCGAAATTCTTCAATGATTTGTACTGTGCATGGGGTTGTTTTCGCGTTTTTTGTCTGAGCGTTCCAACAGAGACAGAACAACCCGCCAGAGTCCGCATTCAACCGGAACTCCTAAGAATTTTTACACACAGTTCTGGCACGCTCCGCGCGTCAATATCCGCAGCCTGCATCGCCGCATCGCATTGCGCGCACGAAAAGACAGGAGCCGCGGGCATCGAGGGGGCGTTACCCATGACTGCACTTGCATCTGACGCCGGTCGCGCGAAGGGTGGGATCGTGCCGATCCTGTTGTGCGTCGTGCCGTTCAGCCAGATTCCACTCGATGCCTACACGCCCGGCCTGCCGCAGATGGTGGTGGATCTTTCCGCCGATCCGGCGTCGATGCAGAACACCGTCACCGCCTACATGCTCGGCATGAGTCTGGCACTCGTGCCAGTCGGCATCGCCTCCGATACGCTGGGTCGCCGCTACGTCCTGCTCGCAGGGCTATCGGTGCTCATCGCGATGAGCATTGCCTGTGCGCTCGCCACCAGCGCCTCGCTGCTGCTCGCGCTGCGCTTCCTGCAAGGCGTCGGCGGCTGCACCTGTCTCGTCGTCGCCTACGCGGTCGCGGCCGATTGCTTTCGCGGTCGCGAGCTCACCGCAATCTCCGGCCTGCTTGGCGCGGCTTGGGGGCTCGCGCCCGTGCTTGCGCCGGCGGCCGGCGGCTTCATCGTCGAGCTGACGTCGTGGCGCGGAGTGTTCGTCATCATCGCCATTGCCGCGGCGATCGTCGCCGCGATCGTCGTGCTGCTGCTGCCCGAAACCTTGCCGGCGGATCGCCGCGCGCCGTTCGATCCGCGCCGCACCGCCGGCATCCTCCGCGAGGCGCTGGTCCGTCCGGGCTTCCTGGCCTTCGTGCTGGTCTTTGCCGCTGCCGCCAGCGCGCAGCTGGCGTTCGGCGTCGTCGCGCCGTTCTTCTACCAGACCGGCCTCGGTTATTCGGCGGCCATCTACGGCCTCGTCGCGCTCGGCCTTGGCGGCGTCAATCTCGCCGGCGAGCTCGGTTGCGCGCATTTCGCGCGCGTCATGCCGGCGCGCGCGCTGGGCTTCGGCGCCTTCGCGCTGTTTCTCGCAGGCTCCGCGGTCCTGACCGCGACCGGCATGACCATCGGTCTCGATTTCGCGTCGATCACGATTGGCGGCGCGCTGGTGCTCGGCGGCTGCGGCGTCCTGTGCCCGATGATGTACGGCATGGCGCTCGGCCTGTTCGAGCGTGATCACGGCCTGATCGGCGGCCTCATCAGCGCGCTCTGCTACCTCGCGGTGAGCGGTGCCATGGCGATCGCGGCGGTGCTGCCAGAAGCAACGCAGGCGCCGATCGGCTGGCTCTATCTCGGCCTCTGCACTGTTGCGGGCACGCTGCTCGCAATCTCGCTGCCCGCTGCGCGCCACGCCACACAGACTTAAGGAAGGAACCAGTTCATGACCACCGTCGGTATTCGCGGCACGTTCTTCGACTTCGTCGACGATCCCTGGAAGCACATCGGCAACGAGCAGGCCGCCGCGCGCTTTCACCAGGACGGCCTCATGGTCGTCACCGACGGCGTCATCAAGGCGTTCGGCTCCTATGACAAGATCGCCGCCGCTCATCCCGGCGTTGAGATCACCCACATCAAGGACCGCATCATCGTTCCGGGCTTCATCGACGGCCACATCCATCTGCCGCAGACCCGCGTGCTCGGGGCCTATGGCGAACAGCTGCTGCCGTGGCTGCAGAAGTCGATCTATCCCGAGGAGATCAAGTACAAGGACCGCAACTACGCGCGCGAAGGCGTGAAGCGTTTCCTCGATGCACTGCTCGCCGCCGGCACCACCACCTGCCAGGCCTTCACCAGCTCCTCGCCGGTCTCGACCGAAGAGCTGTTCGAGGAAGCGGCTCGCCGCAACATGCGCGTGATCGCGGGCCTCACCGGGATCGACCGCAACGCGCCGGCCGAATTCATCGACACGCCCGAAAACTTCTATCGCGACAGCAAGCGTCTCATCGCGCAGTACCACAACAAGGGGCGCAACCTCTACGCCATCACGCCGCGCTTCGCCTTCGGCGCCTCGCCGGAGCTGCTCAAGGCGTGTCAGCGCCTCAAGCACGAGCATCCGGACTGCTGGGTCAATACCCACATCTCCGAGAACCCGGCCGAATGCAGCGGCGTGCTGGTCGAGCACCCGGACTGCCAGGATTATCTCGGCGTCTACGAGAAGTTCGATCTGGTCGGTCCGAAATTCTCCGGTGGCCACGGCGTCTATCTCTCGAACAACGAATTCCGCCGCATGTCCAAGAAGGGCGCGGCGGTGGTGTTCTGCCCGTGCTCGAACCTGTTCCTCGGCAGCGGCCTGTTCCGCCTCGGCCGCGCCACCGATCCGGAGCATCGCGTGAAGATGTCGTTCGGCACCGACGTCGGCGGCGGCAACCGCTTCTCGATGATCTCCGTGCTCGACGACGCCTACAAGGTCGGCATGTGCAACAACACGATGCTCGACGGCAGCATCGATCCGGCGCGCAAGGACCTCGCGGAAGCCGAGCGCAACAAGCTCTCGCCCTATCGTGGCTTCTGGTCGGTCACGCTCGGCGGCGCCGAAGGCCTCTACATCGACGACAAGCTCGGCAATTTCGAGCCCGGCAAGGAAGCCGATTTCGTCGCGCTCGATCCGAACGGCGGCCCGGTCGCTCAACCCTGGCACCAGTCGCTGGTCGCTGACGGTGCCGGCCCGCGCAGGGTCGACGACGCCGCGAACATGCTGTTCGCCGTCATGATGGTCGGCGATGATCGCTGCGTCGACGAGACCTGGGTGATGGGCAAGCGTCTCTACAAGAAGAGCTGAAGCGGGCGGTCGCGATGAGCGCATATCCGGATACGGCTGGCCAACCGGTCGCCCTCGTCATCCAGCGCCGCATCGCCGACGACGGCTTTGCCGCGTTCGCGCGGTGGAACGGCGAGGTCGGCGAGGTGCTCAAGGCGTGGCCGGGCTTCCTCGGCCAGGAGGTGGTACCGCCGCAACCGCCGGCGCATGTGGACTGGGTGACGATCCTCCGCTTCGCCAGCCCGGCCGCGGCGCGCGCCTGGCTTCAGAGCGAGGTGCGGGCGAAGCTGATTGCGGAGATACAACGCTTCTTCGTCGGTTCGGAGGATGTCCATATTCTGCCGGACACCGGCGTGCAGCGCGACAGCGCGGTCTCCGCGGTCATCTCCTTCAAGGTACCTGACGGGCTCGAGGATGCATTCCTCAAATGGCAGCAGCGCATCCAGGCCGCGGAAGCCGAGTTCAAAGGATTTTTGCGGCACAAGATCGAGCGGCCCATTCCGGGCCTGCACGATGAGTGGATCGTCATCCTGTCGTTCGACAGCGACGCCAACCTCAATGCCTGGCTCGACTCGCCGTTGCGGCAGACCCTGCTCAAGGAGGGCGCGCGCTTCAACGCCGGCATGAACGTGAAGCGGGCGAGCTACGGCTTCAATTTCTGGTTCCCGGCCGGCAAGACGCCGGCGCCGGAGCAGGGCCCCGCGCTGATCTGGAAGAGCAACCTCATCGTGCTGCTGGTGCTCTATCCCGTGGTCTACCTCTGGGGCTATTTCATCAGCCGGCCGCTGATCGACAGCCATGGTGTGCCGGTCTGGCTGTCGCTGTTCGTCGGCAATCTCGTGAGCACCCAGCTGCTCGGCTGGTGGCTGGTGCCGGCCGCCTTCAGGGCGCTCGACTGGTGGGTGACGCCGAAGGCGGCGCTCGGCCGCCAGATCGCGGGATACGCACTGCTTGCCGCGCTCTACGCCGYGTCGATGGGCCTGTACGCGCTGCTGCTCGCGTGGCATTGGGGACGGTAAGGCCGTCCACCGTGCGGGCCGCTCCGGTGCTGTCGGGAAGAGCGGCGGTCTCTGGACACTGACGCGCATGTTCGCCCTGACTTTTCTCGGGACCTCGGCCAGCGTTCCCTCGGCGGAACGCAACCATCCCGCCCTCCTGGTGGAGGCCGCGGGCAAGCGCATCCTGATTGATTGCGGCGAGGGCACGCAGCGCCAGTTGCTGCGCAGCGGCGCCGGCTTCCGGCGGCTCGATCGCATCCTGCTGACGCACGCTCATCTCGATCACGTGCTCGGCATCCCCGGTCTCTTCTCGACGCTGGGCTTGCGGCAGACCTCGGACGTGATGACCATTCATGGCGGCCCTGGCACGCTCGACATCGTCATGCGGCTGCTGGCGGGTCTGTGGGGCCCGGGCAGGGCGCCGATCCCCGTGGAGTTCGCAGCCCTGACCGAAGGCCAGGTCATCGATGCCGGCGACTTTACCATCGACTGCTTTCCGGTCCGCCATCGCGACACCGACAGCTTTGGCTTCTCCTTCCAGAGCCCAGCACGTCGCCACCTTCAGCCCGATCGCCTCGCGTCGCTCGGTGTTCCGGACGGTCCCTTGCGCGGCGAATTGGCTCAAGGCCGACCGGTCGTGATCGAAGGCGGCCGGACCATTGATCCGGAGGACGTCCTGGGGCCGCCGAGCGGCGGCCGGAAGCTCGTTGTGATCGGTGACACCGAGACCACCGAGGGGCTGTCGCAATACGTCGCTGACGCCGACATGCTGGTGATCGAGGCGACGTTCCTCGACCGCGACGCGCCGACCGCGCGGGACTATGGCCACCTCACCGCAGCAGAAGCGGCGGCCTTTGCGGCCGCGAACAATGTCGGGCAGCTCGTGCTGACCCATATGTCGGGACGTTACGAGGACGAGGAGATCTTGGCCGAGGCGGCAAGGATCTTCCCGAACAGCCGGATCGCCGCCGACTTCGATCACATCGTCGTCTAGTCGCAGCCCTCAGCCCGACAATCCCGACTTGATCGCGATGTCCTGCACCTGGCGCGTCACCTGCATCAGCCGCGGCAGCGCCTGGTCGCGAAAGGCCGGCATGTCCATGCGCATCGCGTCGATGGTGACGCTCAATCCCCCGATCACRACACCCTGGGCGTCGAAGATCGGCGTCGCCAGCGTACGCAAGCCATAGGCGTTCTCGCCGTCGGAGACGGCATGGCCTTTCTTCTTCACCAGATCGAGCCGGGCGAGCAGGGCATCGAGATCGGTCAGCGTTCGCTCCGACAGCTTGACGCGAGGGCGCGCTTCCAGTCGCTCGATCTGCTCGTCCCGCGCCAGATGCGCCAGCATGACATGGCCGAGCGCGGCGCTGTAGGCAGGAATGCGCGACCCCGGCCGCCGATCCATCTTGTGACGGTCGAGGCCGGCGCCGACGCGCGCGAGATAGATCACGTCGCCGCCGTCGAGGATGCCGAGCGAGGCCGCATCGCCCACCTCAGGCACGAGGGCGCGCAGCAGCGGCTCGACGATGGCTCGCAGCGATCCGTGCGACAGCACGGTGTAGCCGAGGTCGAGACAGGCAAGACCCAGGCGGAACCGACGGCTCCGCGGAACCGGCTGGAGATAGCCGAGCTCGATCAGGGTCTGGATCAGCCGGAACGCGGTCCCGCGATCGAGATCGGCGCGTGCGGCAACTTCACTCAAGGTGAGCTCGAAGGCCTCGCTGGTGAAACTCCTGAGCACGGCAAACGCCTTGCCGACGGAAGCGACATAATTCTTGGGATTCTTTGGGCTAGCTTCAGGTTTGCGCTTAGCGACCCTCTTTTGGACCTTGGCCATGCTCGAATGCCCCCGTCATGACAGCATCACCCTTGACGCAGGGGCGCGCTGATTTTACTGACAGCATCAGTAAATAACAAATGTTCGCATTCCGAACAATATCGATTTGGCGACCGGAGGAAGTTTTGTCGACATCATCGCTGCACCCTCATGGCGTGTTCTGCGCCGCGCTGACGCCGCTCGACGCCGAGCTCACCCCCGATCATGCGCGCTTCGTGGAGCATTGCCGCTACCTTCTGGATGAGGGCTGCGACGGCATCGCGCTGCTCGGCACGACCGGCGAGGCCAATTCCTTTTCCGTTGCGGAGCGCACCGCGCTGCTTGAAGCCGTGGTGGCCGCCGGCATCGCGCCGCAGCGGCTTCTGCCCGGCACCGGCGTTGCCGCGCTCACCGAGACCATCGCGCTGACGCGTCACGCGCTTTCGGTCGGCGTCGACACCGTGGTGATGCTGCCGCCGTTCTACTACAAGAACGTCAGCGATGACGGCATCTATGCCTCCTACAGCGAAGTGGTGCAGCGCATCGGTGATGCGCGCCTGAAAGTCGTGCTCTACCACTATCCGCTGATGTCGGCGCAGCCGATCTCGCATGCGCTGATCGAACGGCTGCGCAAGACCTATCCGGCCGTCTTCACCGGCATCAAGGATTCGTCCGGCGATTTCGCCAACATGACCGCAATGGTGGAGCGCTTCCCCGGGTTCGCGGTCCTGGGCGGCGCGGACCCGTTGATGCTGCCGTTGCTGCGCAAGGGCGGCGCGGGCTGCATCACAGCCACTTCCAATCTCGTCGCGCGCAGTCTTGCCTATGTCTACAAGCACTCTCGCGACAGCGACGACGATGCGGCGCTCAAGGCGGCGCAGGCGCGCATCGTGAAGGCGCGCGAGCTGGTCTCGCGGTTCCCGCAGATGGCATCGCTGAAGGCGCTGGTGGCCGAGCGTACCGGTCATTCCGGATGGCAACGGCTGCGACCGCCGCTGGAATCGCTGCCGCCGGCTCAGGTGAAAGAGCTGCTCGCGGATGCTGCTGCATTCGCCGCCGCCACCGTCTAGACTTGGCGCGGGCGGCGAGGCGATCCGATGTCCGATTCTTTCCAGGATGCATTGGCCGGGCTCGCTGATATCGTCGGCGACAAGCACGTCATCGCGTCCGGGCCCGACCTGGAGCCCTATGTGGTGGACTGGCGCGGGCGCTATCACGGCCGCGCCGTCGCGGTGGTGAAGCCCGGCTCGACCGCCGAGGTCGCCTCCGTCGTCAAATTCTGCGCGGCAAGGCAGCTCGCCATCGTGCCGCAGGGCGGCAACACCGGCATGTGCGGCGCGGCGACGCCGGACGATCGCGCGGGCAATGTCGTGATCCGGCTCGACCGCATGCGGGCCGTGCGCGACGTCAGCCCGCTCGCCAACACGATCACCGTGGAGGCCGGCTGCATCCTCGCCGACGTGCAGAACGCGGCCCGAGACGTCGATCGCTATTTTCCCTTGAGCCTCGGTGCCGAGGGCTCCTGCCAGATCGGCGGCAACATCTCGACCAATGCCGGCGGCACCGCCGTGCTGCGCTACGGGCCGATGCGCGATCTCGTGCTCGGCCTGGAGGTCGTGCTGCCCGACGGGCGCGTCCTCAACGGCTTGCGCGCGCTACGCAAGGACAACACGGGTTACGCACTCAAGCAGCTCTTCATCGGCGCCGAGGGAACGCTCGGCATCGTCACCGCGTCGGTGCTGAAACTGTTCGCGCCGCCGCGCAGCTCGGCTTTGGCGTTGTTGAAGTTGCAGGGTGTGGAGCAGGCGCTCGAGATCATGCAGCGCCTGCGCGGTGCTGTCGGCGACCGGCTCGGCAGCCTCGAGATCATGTCGCGGTCGCAGATCGAGGCGATCGCGAAGACCGTGCCTGATGTCACGATCCCCTTCGAGCTGACGACGCCGTGGTATCTGATCGTCGAGCTGACCGACACGCTCGCGGGCGTGGACCTGAACGAGCCGCTGGCCGCGGTGCTGGCGGACGCGATGGAGGCGCGGCTGGCTGACGACGCCATATTGGCCTCCAGCCTGGCGCAGGCGAAGGCGATCTGGGCGGTCCGCCAC
>NZ_JBFUES010000110.1:0-12219 GCF_056403875.1 Bradyrhizobium sp. P2_E8 | reverse complement strand
GATTTCTGGGGGGCCGTCGAGGGGCTCCTGCTGCCCTCCGCCGTGCTGTCGCTGGCCGCCGCTGCGACGATCATGCGCTACACGCGAGGCGCGATGCTGGAAGTCATGCGCGAGCAATATATCGCCATGGCCCGGGCCAAGGGGGCCGGTCCCTGGCGGGTCCTGCTGAAACACGGGCTGCGAACGGCACTGCTGCCGGTGGTCACCGCCTCGGGTCTGATTGCGGCACAGCTGATTTCGGGCGTGGTGGTGGTCGAGCAGGTCTTCGGCCTGCCGGGGCTGGGCCAGCTGATGCTGAGCGCGATCAGCAGCCGGGACTACACGCTGGTGCAGGGGGCGGTGATCGTCGTCGGCGCGATGGTGGTGCTGATCAACCTCGCCGTCGACCTGGCCTATCACCGCCTTGACCCGCGGATCTGACCATGACGGACAACACGATCTCGGGCACCGCCGCCCCAGAAGCCGCGCGCGCACGGCCCACGGGGCGGCCAATGACGCGGTCGAAGGCGCGGCTTGCTCTGCACCCGCTGGCCGCTTTCCGGCGTCAGAACCTGCTGGTGCAGGCCGGGGCCGCGCTGCTGCTGATCCTGCTGGCGTGTGCCCTGCTCGGGCCGTTGCTTCTGCCCTTCGGTCCGAATGATCTCGTCGGAATGTCGATGCGGCCGCCCTCTGCGGCACATCCCTTCGGCACCGATCTGCTCGGGCGTGACGTGATGACCCGAACGCTTTACGCCTCCCGCAGCTCGATGATCGTGGCGGCCGCCGCGACCGCCTTCGCCCTTGTCGTGGGGACAAGCTGGGGCATGGCCGCGGGCTATGCCAGAGGCAAGGCAGACCTCCTGCTGATGCGTCTCCTTGACGTCTTGCAGGCCTTTCCACCGCTGCTCCTGGCGATCGCCCTGGTTGCCGTGCTGGGGAACAGCCTGGGCAATCTGATCATGACGATGGGCGTGCTCTTCGTGCCGCCATTCGCCCGGGTGGCCCGTGGAGCAACCCTGTCGCTGCGCGAGCGGCAATTCGTCAAGGCCGCCCAGGTGCTGGGCGTTCCGGCCTGGCGCAACCTGCTCGTCCATGTGCTGCCCAATATCTCCACCCCCCTCATCATCGAGACCGCCTCGACGATCACCGCCGCCCTGCTGACGGAATCGGCCCTCTCGTTCCTCGGCATGGGAATTCAGCCCCCGACCCCGACCTGGGGCGCGATGATCGCGGACTCCACCTCGGTCATGACGCATGCCCCCTGGCTGGTGCTCGCCCCCGGAGCAGCCATCGTGCTGATCGTGCTTGGCTTCCTGCTGCTTGGTGACGGGCTGCGCGACAAATTCGATCCCAAAGCGGAGAAGTGACATGAGTTTGGAGAACGATATTCACTGGCAACCGGCCTGGCGTCTGCGCGCGCTGGTGGCCAGCGGTGAAAGCTCCGCCGAAGAGATCACCCGTCTACTGCTGGAGCGGATAGCGCGCCACGACGGCGGCATCCATTCGTTCCTGACAGTGGCGGGCGATATGGCCCTGGCAGAGGCGCGCGCCGTCGACCGCCGCATCGCCGCCGGGGAGAAGTTGGGCCCGTTGGCCGGCGTTCCTGTTACGATCAAGGATCAGTTCTTCACCCGGGGGCTGCGGACCACCAGCGGCTCGAAGGCTTTCGTCGATCACGTGCCCGAGTCGGACAGCTTCTGCGCCGCGCGCATCCGTGCCGCTGGCGGCGTGATCCTGGGCAAGACCAATACGCCGGAATTCGGCATGTATTGGCGGACGGTGGGGCTGATTTCCGAGGAATGCCGCAATCCCTGGGACCGCAAGAAGACCTCGGGCGGCTCAAGCGGCGGGGCGGCGGCTGCGCTCGCCTCAGGCTTCGGGCCGCTGGCCATCGGCAGCGACTCGGGTGGTTCGATCCGTCTGCCATCGGCCCAATGCGGCATCTACGGCTTTCTGCCGAGCTTCGGGCGTGTGCCGCGCCATGGCGGGTTGGGCTCCGCGGTGTTCTGCACCGCGGTCGGGCCGATGGCACGGGACGTGCGGGATGCGGCGACGCTCCTGCAGGTCATCGCCGAACCGATGCCGGAGGATCCGTTCTGCCGGACCGACACGCCGCCCGATTACCTCAGCAGTCTGGAAAATGGCATCGAAGGCGTGCGTGCGACCTGGTGGGACAACAGGTTCGCGCAGGGTTTCACCGATCCGGAGGTGCTGCGCACAGTACGCGCCGCCGCCGAGCTCATCACCGATTTCGGCGCCGATCTGCGCGATGAGGCGGTCGTCCTTGCGACGGAGGGTCTCGACGAAGCCTGGCGGGTGCTGGAGTTCGTCGACCGGCATGCCACTCTGGGCGAGCAACTGATGCGCGACGAGGCGACCTTCAGCCAGCTCACGCCCTATGCGCGCACCCGCTTCGAATGGGCCTCGGAAGTGACTGGCTCGCAATATTCCCTCGCGGTGATGCGCCGTGCGGAGTTCATTCGCCACCTGGACGGGCTCTTCGCCGAGACCGACCTGATCCTTGCGCCGACCATCGGCATCACCTCGCCCGTCATCGATCCGAATGACATGACCCAACGGATTCCGGCACTCGTCTCCTACACATTGCCGGTGAACGTCGCCGGCTACTGCGCGGCCAGCGTGCCCTGCGGTTTCGTCGGCGGCATGCCGGTCGGGCTGCAGATCATCGGCCGCCCGAACGAGGAGGCGCTGGTGCTGCGGGCCAGCCGCCAGTTCGAGAAGGCGCTGAGCTGGAACGCGCGTCACCCCCAGGCGGAACTGGACATGGCCTCATGACGGAATTGGGCGCCCTTCTCGAGCTACGTGATCTGCGCACCTATTTCTACACCGGCGACGCCGTGGCCAAGGCGGTCGACGGGGTCAATCTCACGATTCACCCCGGACGCATCATGGGGGTGGTGGGCGAGTCCGGCTCAGGCAAGAGTGTCACCGGCGCCTCGATCATGGGATTGATCCAGAGGCCGGGCCGGATCGAGCCCGGCAGCCGGATCCTGTTCAAGGGGCGCGATCTGGTGCGGGAGGACGAGCGGACGCTGCGCGGCCTGCGCGGCAACGAGATCGCGATGATCTTTCAGGAACCGATGACCTCGCTGAACCCGGTCTTCACGGTGGGCGAGCAGATAATCGAGAACCTGCAGTTACACCGGCGGATTTCCCGGCGCGCGGCGCGCGAGCGCGCGGTGGAGCTGATGCGTCTCGTCGGGATTCCCGCGCCGGAAAAGCGTGTCGACAGCTACCCGCACGAATTGTCGGGCGGCATGCGCCAGCGGGTGGTGATCGCGATGGCGCTGACCTGCGATCCCAGCCTGCTGATCGCTGACGAGCCAACGACCGCACTGGATGTCACGATCCAGGCCCAGATCCTCGAACTGATCGTCAAGCTGCGCCAGGAGCTTGGCATGGCCGTGATGTTCGTCACCCATGATCTCGGTGTCGTCGCCGAGATCTGCGACGAGGTCGCCGTGATGTATGGCGGCCAGGTTGTCGAGACCGGCCCGGTGAAACAGGTGCTGTCCGCGCCGCGCCATCCCTATACCCGCGGGCTGATGGCCTGCATCCCCCGTCTGGGGATGGACCGCAACGTGCGCCTCAGCTCGATCCCCGGGATCGTGCCGAGCTCGAAGCTCTGGCCTGCGGGCTGCCGTTTCGCCAACCGCTGCCCACAGGCCATGGCACGCTGCCGGGATGCCGCCCCGCCCCAAGTGCGCAGTGGTGAAAACGCGGCCTCCTGTTGGCTGCTGGTGTCCGATGCCGCGGCCGTGGAGACCTCCGATGGCTGAATCGCTGTTGCAACTGCGCGGCCTGACCAAGCATTTCACGACGCGCTCGCCGAAGGGCAAGGCGGTGGTCCAGGCGGTGGACGATCTTTACCTCGACGTCTACGAGGGCGAGACTCTGGGGCTGGTGGGTGAATCCGGTTGCGGCAAGACGACGACGGCCCAGCTCATCGTCGGCCTGACCACGCCGACCCGGGGGCACGTGAGCCTTGAGGGCAACGACCTCGCCGAACTCGGCGGCAAGGCGCGCAAACTGGCGCGGCGACAACTGCAATACATCTTCCAGGATCCCAACGACTCCCTGGATCCACGGATGAAGGTGCGGGCGATCGTCTCCGAGGGGCTGCGCGCGCAGGGTCGCATCGGGAAGCCGGAACTGACGGACAAGGTCGCCGAAGTGCTGAGCCAGGTCGGCCTGCCCGTGGATGCGATGGACCGGTTCCCGCATGAGTTTTCGGGCGGACAGCGGCAGCGGATCGGCATCGCGCGCGCGCTGATCATGCGGCCACGGCTGATCGTCGCGGACGAGCCGATTTCGGCCCTCGACGTCTCGGTACAGTCACAGATCCTCAACCTCATGGGCGACTTGAAGCGCGAGCTCGGCCTGACCTATGTCTTCGTGGCGCACAACTTGGCCGCTGTGGGCTACATCAGCGACCGGATCGCGGTGATGTATCTGGGGCGGATCGTCGAGGTCGGGCCGGTGGAAGACATCATGACCGCGCCCCAGCATCCTTATACGCAAGCCCTGCTCTCGGCGATCCCGGACCCCGACGTCTCGGCCGAGCGAAAGGCGCGGATTCGGCTTTCGGGGGATGTGCCCGGCCCGATCGATCCACCCTCTGGCTGCCGGTTCCGCACGCGCTGCCCGCTCGCCGAGCCGAGATGTGCCGAGGAAGTCCCTTTTCTCAAGCCGCGCGGCGCGGGGAAAGCGGGGCGTGGGCACATGTCCGCCTGTCACCTCGTGAGGTCGCAATAGTCTGAGCCGAGGAAAGGCGTCGATCCAGGGTCGCGCCGGCGATAGCCCCCATATTGGAGACGCTCCGCAGCTGTTAAATCTAGCCGCGTACGCCATTGATCCGACTACTGCCGGCTACTGTGCATGGGGTTGTTTTCGCGACTTTTGTGCGAGCGGCCCTCACGCCGCCTGCGACACCACGCGGTTGCGGCCGTCGTGCTTGGCGCGATATAGCGCAGTGTCGGCGCGCTTGAGGACGTCGGCGACCGCCTCGCCCTTCTGCTCCAGCGTGGTCAGCCCGATTGAGATCGTGACCTCGATGCGCTTGGTGCCCTTGTGGATCGCGAACGGTTCGCCCGCGATCGAGCGGCGCAGGCGCTCGGCGACCATGCCGGCGACATGGAGATCGGTCTCCGGCATCACGATGACGAACTCCTCGCCGCCGTAGCGGCAGGCCAGATCAATGCCGCGGATCGACTTGCGGACGCGCACCGCGAWTTCGCGCAGCACGTCGTCGCCGGCATCGTGGCCGTAATTGTCGTTGATCGACTTGAAATAGTCGATGTCCAGGATCATCAGCGCCAGGGGCTTGCCGCGCGTCGCGGCCTGCTCGGCCAGCGTCGCCAGATGACTCTCCATGTAGCGGCGATTGTGCAGGCCGGTGAGCGCATCCGTGATCGCCATCTCGATCGAGTTCTGCACGTTGTCGCGCAGATGATCGGTGTAGCGGCGGCGGCGGATCTGGGTGCGGGCGCGCGCCAAGAGCTCGGTCTTGTCGATCGGACGCAGCAGATAGTCGTTGACGCCGATTTCGAGGCCGCGGAGCAGCCGCGTCGAGTTCTCGGGGTCCGCGATCGCCAGGATCGGCACGTGGCGCGTGCGCTCCAGCGAGCGCGCCTGGCTGCATAGCCTGAGGCCGTCGAAATTGTTGAGGTCGAGCGAGACGATCAGCAGGTCGTAATTGCCCTCGGCGGCGTGGAACAGCGCTTCGGTCGGGTTCGGCTCGACATCGACGGTGTGCTCGGCGGCAAGCAGCGTTGCCAGCCGCTCATAGGAGGACTGGCGGTCGTCGACCAGCAGGATGCGGCCGCCCTTGCCGGTGTCGGCGACTGCAGTGCGCTCCGGCGCCTGCATGCCGATCTCGAGCGAGGTGATGGCGCGCATGCGCAGCTCGTCGGTCATCATCTTCAGCCGCGTCAGCGAGCGCACGCGCGCGATCAGCACGACGTCGGAGACGGGTTTGGTGAGGAAATCGTCGGCGCCGGCTTCGAGCCCCCGGTTGCGGTCGGACGGGCTGTCGAGCGCGGTGACCATCACGACAGGGATGTGGTGCGTCGCCGGATCGGTCTTCAGGCGGCGGCAGACCTCGAAGCCATCCATGTCGGGCATCATCACGTCGAGCAGGATGATGTCGCATTCGGCGCGGCTGGCCAGCACCAACGCCTCGGCGCCGTTCGAGGCGGTCATCACGTCGAAGTACTCGGCGGACAGGCGGGCTTCGAGGAGTTTGACGTTGGCAGGAACGTCATCGACAACCAGGATACGCGCGGACACTTTGCACTCACTTCCTATCCGATGAAACGCCGGACCGTCTCAATGAATTTGCCGACCGAGATCGGCTTGGACAAATAGGCTTCGCAGCCGCCCTCGCGGATGCGCTCTTCGTCGCCCTTCATCGCGAAGGCCGTGACCGCGACGACGGGAATGGCGCGCAACTCCGGATCGTCCTTGATCCATCGCGTCACCTCCAGGCCCGAGACCTGCGGCAGTTGGATATCCATCAGCACGAGGTCGGGCCGCATCTTCCGAACGAGATCCAGCGCCTCGTAGCCGTTGCTGGTGCCCGTGGTCTGGTAGCCGTGCGCCTCCAACAGGTCGCGGAAGAGCTTCATGTTGAGCTCGTTGTCTTCCACGATCAGGACGGTCTTAGCCATCCCGTCCTCCTGATTGGCACGAAGCCCGATACATGTGACGCCTCAGGCGCCGCTCCCCGGCGCTTCGAAAACTGGATTCAAACTAGCCTCAGATTCGCTCTAGTTTCGTTAAACCCGAGGGGCCACTTTCTGCGATGTGGTTTCCAGTTGCTTGTCGGGGGTCGCAAGACTCAGGCGCGAGACTCGGGCATATTCCAAAGTAGACACTGAAAGTTAACGGAAAGGCAAACCGGCCCCTTGAAAAAGCCTGTTCACAACCCCCGCGAAGTCGCTGAAATCGTTGCGATTCAGGCATTGTCCTTTGTCGCGGGCGAGCCCGAGCGGCTGGGCCTGTTCCTGGCCGAGACAGGTGTCGGCCCGGAGACCCTGCGGAACGCCGCCTCGGACCCGAATTTCCTCCTCAGCGTCCTCGATTTCGTGCTGCGCGATGACGCGACCGTGAAGGCCTTTGCCACGGCCTCGGAGCTGCATCCGACCAACGTTGCAGCGGCGCGGCAGGTGCTGGGCGATGCGCTCGGCGACCGGACCTGGGAGCGCGACGTGCCGTGAGCGTCCTGGAGGCGGCCGGGCCCCGCTGCTTCTGCCGGGACTGCCTGGCCGATCTGGATGTTGACGTGCAGAACCTGGGCGTGCGGCGCTGCTCGGCTTGCGGTTCCCCCCGCCTCGTCCGCCATCGTGCGCTCTCGAGCCTGACCATCGCCCATATCGATTGCGATGCCTTCTACGCCACGGTCGAGAAGCGCGACAATCCTGACATCGCCGACAAGCCCGTCATCATCGGCGGGGGCAAGCGCGGCGTCGTGTCGGCCGCCTGCTACATCGCACGCACCTATGGCGTCCGCTCCGCCATGCCGATGTTCAAGGCGCTGGAAGCCTGCCCGCACGCGATCGTGATCCGACCCGACATGGCCAAATATGTCCGCGTCGGCCGCGAGGTGCGCCAGGCCATGCAGGCGCTGACGCCGCTGGTCGAGCCGCTCTCGATCGACGAGGCCTTCCTCGACCTCTCCGGCACCGAACGGGTTCACGGCATGATCCCGGCAAAGGTGCTGGCGCGGTTTGCCCGCAACGTCGAACGCGACATCGGCATCAGCGTCTCGGTCGGCCTGTCCTGCAACAAGTTCCTGGCCAAGATCGCCTCCGATCTCGACAAGCCGCGCGGCTTTGCCGCACTCGATCAGGAGGAAGCGCGTTCGATGCTGGCTTCGAGGCCGGTCGGCTTTATCTTCGGCGTGGGCCCTGCGACGCAGGAACGCCTGGTCCAACGCGGCTTCCGCATCATCGCCGACCTTCAGAAGGCCGACGAGATCGAGATGATGCGGCAATTTCCGAGCGACGGCCGCCGGCTGTGGCGTCTTGCCCGCGGCATCGACGACCGCCGCGTCGAGCCCGATCGCGGCGCCAAGACGATCTCCAGCGAGACCACGTTCGAAACCGACATCCGCGATTTCGCGACGCTGGAGAAGATTCTCTGGCGCCTCTGCGAGAAGACGTCGTCGCGGCTGAAGAGCAGCGAGCTCGCCGGCTCGACCGTCACGCTGAAGCTGAAGACTTCCGACTTCCGCCAGCGCACGCGCTCGCAGTCGATCGCAGCGCCAACGCAGCTCGCCGCAAAGATCTTTTCGATCTGCCGCGAGATGCTGGCCAAGGAGATCGACGGCACCGCCTTCCGCCTGATGGGTGCCGGCGTCAGCGCGCTGCGCGAAGGCTCGCCCGCCGACGACACCGACATGCTCGACCGCCGCGCCGCCCACGCCGAGCGCGCCGTCGACAGCCTGCGCAAGAAGTTCGGCAGCGCCGCGGTGATCCGCGGCATCGCCTATGATGGGCCGGAGAAGGCGCGGGAGTGATAGAGCCCTGCTCAACTCAGTCGCGTTCGAAGATCCGTGCACCCGGATAGACGCGCCTGGCATACTGAACGACCAACTGCCGATCCTGAGTTTCCAGGAACGGAGTTCGGATCTGACAAGACCCGACAATGAGGTGCCACAAGCCGTTGAGCTTTCGAATGACGACGTTCATTTGAGCCTCTTCGCAGTGACCCGAGTGGACTCAAATTATAAGAATCTCCCGCCGTCGCTCAATTGTACCAGCGTAAGGTCAGCGTATGAGAAGGATTAGGAAAGATATACAAAGGTATGTCGACCATGGCTCCAACAGCTTCCGGCATCGATAGCTTGGCGAGGGCTCAAACGGTCCTACCCGCTCGCGGACTGGCACCATGACAGGCGAACGCGGTCTCGACGCGCTGCTGAGGAACGTGAAGCCGGAAATGCAGCCCGGCACCTTCGTGTTTTGCACGATCCCACCCGGCGAGCCCATTCCCGCAGCGGTCAACCCACTGCTGACGTTCCGCGAGCAGGAAGGAACGACGCTGGTGATCCTGCGCGAAGAAGCCGAGGCGTCAGGCCTACGCTACGCGCTTGCCTCGCGCCTGATCACGCTGACGGTTCACTCCGCGCTCGATGCGGTAGGCTTTCTGGCGGCCATCACGGCGCGACTGGCCGACGCCGGTATCAGCGTGAATGCCGTTTCGGCGTTCCATCACGATCATCTTTTCGTGCCTGCCGACAGGGCCGATGAAGCGATGGCTCTCTTGCATGACAGGTTCGGTCCGAAACAGGGTTGATTGAGCTTGATCTAGAGCATGCTCTAGCCTGTAAAGAGATGGCTGGCCTCGATTCAAGGAGACAGCCCATGACAGTGACCGACAACAAGGCGCTCATTCAGGACATCATGGATGCGCGCGCACGCCGCGACCCCAACCCGTTCATCGCCGCGATGRCAGATGACTTCGTCTGGCGGATCACCGGCTCGACGGCCTGGTCCGGCGAGTATGTCGGCAAGGCCGACGTGCTGGAGCGCCTGATGAGGCCTCTCCACCGACAATTCACCGCTCCCACCAGCCTCACGGCATCCCGCATCATTGCTGAAGGCGATTACGTCGTCGCCGAGTGCCGGGGCAATGCGACGACGCTTGCCGGCGAGCTCTACGCCAACACCTACTGCTTCGTCATTCGCATGGCGGACGGAAAACTGCGCGAGCTGACCGAGTACATGGACACCGCATTGGTCGAGAGGGTGCTAAGGCCGCCCGGCAGCCAATGAGGCCGGCGCAGCCTTGAGGCGTCCATGCGGCGACACGGCGGGTCTTTCACCGCCGGCGATCCACTCCTCATAGAATTCGACCTTGGCTTCGATGAGCGCCAAAGCCTGCGACCAACGCTGGATGTTGTCCTGCACGCGCTGCTGGTGGGCTGCGAGCAGCGCGTGACGCTCGTTCAGCGTTGCTTCGCCCCGTTTCGCAAGCGCCGCATATTCGCGCATCTGCTTGACCGACATGCCGGTGCCACGCAGGCGCTCCATCAGATCCAACCAGCCAACGTGAAAATCGCTGTAGACGCGCCGTCCCCCGCGATCCCTGATAACGCCGGGGATCAAGCCCTGAGCTTCATACCAACGGATGGTGTGAATACTGCGGCCCGTTCGGCTGGCGACCTCTCCGATGCGAAGCTCCCGCGACATGGTCTTCCCTCTCGTTCGAAACCGCCTCGCCAGGCTCAACCCATCCTGCGCGGTCTCCTCAATCAGCGACCGCCACCGCCTCGATCTCGATCAGCCATTCCGGCGCGGCAAGCGCGGTGACGCCGACGAGGGTGGAGGCCGGCGGCTCCATGCCTTCGAAGAAGGCCGAGCGGGCCTTGCCGATGATCGGGCGCAGCTCCGGCTTGTAGTTCACCACGAAGGTCGTGATCTTGACGATGTTGGCGTAGCTCGCGCCGGCAGCTTTCAGCGCGTGGCCGAGATTCTGCATCACCTGCGTCGTCTGCGCGGCGAGATCGCCCTCGCCGACGATCCGCCCCTCCTCGTCGGTCGACACCTGGCCCGAGATGTAGATCGTCCGCGCGCCCGTGGCGGTGACGACGTGGGAATAGGCCGGATTGTGATGCAGGCCGCTGGGGCGGAGATGGTCGAGCTTGGGCATGGTGCTTGCCTCCCGGAGTTTGCGGTTGGGAGAGAGCGTAGCTGGAGAGGGTCCCGAGGGCTAGCCCGTCATTGCGAGGAGCTCWTGCGACGAAGCAATCCAGAATCCCTCCKCGSAAAGTTCTGGATTGCTWCGCTRCGCTCGCAATGACGACACCGAGTGAGAACCGACAAACAACCCTCGCCGTCATTCCGGGGCGGTCCGCGGGACCGAACCCGGAATGACGATCGACGCTCAATTACAGGGCTTGCTGTCCTTCACGTCGAACTTGCCCATCGCGCCGGAGATGACGAAATCATTGTAGTCGAGCACGAGCTGGCGCGAGACGCCGTTCTCATAGAGCTCGAACGCCATTGCATAGATCGGCGTCTGCTCGCCTTCCTTCTGCTGGGCCTCGCGGTCGAAATAGCTGACGGTGACGGGCCAGCGCTTGAGCGACTTCATGTGCTCGTCCGTGGTCGACGGATCGGTCGAGGAGGCACGGTCGGCGGGGATCGGCTGGCCGATCACGGTCAGCGTGTTGTAGACTTTCTGGCCGTCGTCGGAGCCGTCGTAGACGGACAGTTCGAGCAGCGATTTGCCGTCCCTGGCGGCGGCGATGATGCGCTGGATCTGCTCGGTCGGGAACACGATCTTGCCGTCGAGCGTAAAGCTCTTCGGCGCCGGCAGCTTCAGCTTGACGTTGATGTGGTCGCCGTCGCGCTCCGCCGAGCCGTCGACCCGGCCGGCGTCGGCCTCGTTCATCCGCGTCTCGATCTTGAAGCGGTAGCTCTTGCCCGCGGCATCCTCCCAGGAATTGGAACGGAGGTCGCTGAGCGTGACCTTGCCCTCGCCGCTGTCGAGCTCGGAGACCTGGCGGAATTCGGAGGTGTAGCCCTCGCAGGAGCTTCCGGTGAAGTTGTAGAGGATGCGGCCGCGCGCGCTGTTGACCGAATTGGAGCGCGATTTGACGAGGCTGAGGTCATAGAGCGCCTGATGCGCGAGGAACGGACCGTTGGCGGCCAGCGCCCCGCCTCCGGGGCCACAAGCGGCCGCCGCGAGCGCCATCACACCGAGCGAAGTCCGGAAAAGGTGCATCATGTCTGTTCCTTGAAGATGCGTCCTTGGGGACAGCAGATTCGACATTTTAATGACCGTTCCATTGCGTCGCAACTGAGGCCGTTTCACGTAAAGTTGCGGCCCTCGCCCTGAACCTCCGGCCCTGCCTCAACAAAATGCAGCCCCTTGGGGTTGCTTGCATGTGGCGGCACGATGGGCGAAACAGGACGCACCCGGGCACCAATGGGCCGCGCCGGGGTGGATGATTTTTGGACAACGAGGTCGAAGATGGCGGGCACGGTCGAGCAGAAACTGGCGGAACAGGGCATCAAGCTGCACGAGGCCCCCACCCCCGTGGCCAACTACGTGCCGTTCGTGCGCACCGGCAATCTGCTGTTCGTGTCCGGCCAGGTCTGCTTCGATCCCGCCGGCAAGCTGATCGCCAAGGGCAAGCTGGGTGCCGGCGTCTCGATCGAAGACGGCGCCGCGGCGGCGCGCGGCTGCGCCGTCAACCTGCTCGCCCAGGTC
>NZ_JBFUES010000109.1:0-12261 GCF_056403875.1 Bradyrhizobium sp. P2_E8 | reverse complement strand
CCGCAAGACCGTCATCATCCTGTTCCTGGCGGCGGTCTGGGAAGCCTACGGCGTCGCCCTCGACAATCCCCTGCTGTTTCCGACGCTGCACGACACGATCGTCACGATGTTCGAGCGCGTGAAGGACGGCACCATCCCTCTGCGGGCCTGGGCGTCGCTGAAGGTGCTGTTCATGGGCTACTCTGCCGGCATCGTGCTCGCCGCGATCTTCACCGTGCTTGCGATCTCGACCCGCATCGGTACCGATTTCCTGGAAACGGTCACGGCGATGTTCAATCCGCTGCCGGCGATCGCACTGCTGCCGCTGGCGCTGATCTGGTTCGGCCTCGGCAATGGCAGCCTCGTTTTCGTGCTGATTCACTCGGTGCTGTGGCCGGTCGCGCTCAACACCCATTCCGGCTTCAAGAGCGTCTCCACCACGCTGCGCATGGTCGGCCGCAATTACGGCCTGCGCGGGCTGCCCTATGTCGCAAAGATCCTGATCCCCGCCGCCTTCGGCTCGATCCTCACCGGCCTCAAGATCGGCTGGGCTTTCGCCTGGCGCACGCTGATCGCGGCCGAGCTGGTGTTCGGCGTGTCCTCGGGCCAGGGCGGCCTCGGCTGGTTCATCTTCGAGAACCGCAACCTCCTCGACATACCCGCCGTCTTCGCAGGCCTCTTGACGGTGATCATCATCGGGCTCTTTGTCGAGAACCTGATCTTCCGCGCCATCGAGCGGAACACGGTCCAGAAATGGGGCACCCAATCATGACCAAGAAGAAAAAAACACCCGACCAGCTTCGCAGCGCGCGCTGGTTCGCGCCCGACGATCTCCGCTCGTTCGGCCACCGCTCCCGCACCATGCAGATGGGCTACGCCCCTGAGGAATGGAAGGACCGCCCGATCATCGCGATCCTCAACACCTGGTCGGACGCGCAGCCCTGCCACATGCACTTCAAGTCGCGCGTCGACGACGTCAAGCGCGGCATCCTGATGGCCGGCGGCCTGCCGCTGGAGCTGCCGGCGCTGTCATTGTCGGAATCGCTGCTGAAACCGACCACGATGCTCTATCGCAATCTGCTGGCGATGGATGCGGAGGAGCTGCTGCGCAGCCATCCCGTCGACGGCGTGGTGCTGATGGGCGGCTGCGACAAGACCACGCCGGCGCTGCTGTTAGGGGCCACCTCGATGAACATTCCGGCGATCTATCTGCCGGCAGGTCCCATGCTGCGCGGCAACTGGAAGGGCAAGACGCTCGGCTCCGGCTCGGACGGCTGGAAATATTGGGACGAGCGGCGCGCCGGGAAAATCTCCGACAAGGACTGGCTCGACATCGAAGCCGGCATCGCCCGCAGCTACGGCACCTGCATGACCATGGGCACCGCCTCGACCATGACCGCGATCGCCGAAGCCATCGGCATGACGCTTCCGGGCGCCTCCTCGATTCCAGCGGCCGACGCCAACCACATCCGCATGGCCAGCGAATGCGGCCGCCGCATCGTCGAGATGGTGTGGGAGGATCTGACGCCCAAGACGATCCAGACCCGAAAGGCCTTCGAGAACGCGATCGCGGTCGCGATGGCGATGGGGTGCTCGACCAACGCGATCATCCATCTGATCGCGCAGGCCCGCCGCGCCGGCCAGGACATCGGGCTCGACGATTTCGAGATCGCGAGCCGCAAGGTGCCTGTCATCGCCAATGTGCGGCCGAGCGGCGACGCCTATCTGATGGAGGACTTCTTCTATGCCGGCGGCCTGCCGGCGCTGATGGGCCAGATCAAGCCGCATCTGCATCTCGACTGCATCACCGTCACCGGCCGGACGCTGGGCGAAAATATCGCCCATGCCGAGGTGCACAATGACGACGTGATCCGCTCGGTCGACAATCCCATCTACAAGGAGGGCGCGCTCGCCGTGCTCAAGGGCAATCTCGCGCCCGACGGCTGCGTCATAAAACCCTCCGCCTGCGCGCCGCGCTTCCTCAAGCACACCGGACCTGCGCTGGTGTTCGACGACTATCCGTCGATGAAGAAGGCGGTCGACGATCCCAATCTCGACGTCACCGAGGATCACATCCTGATCCTGCGCAATGCAGGCCCACAAGGAGGGCCGGGCATGCCGGAATGGGGCATGCTGCCGATCCCGACCAAGCTCGTGAAGCAGGGCGTGCGCGACATGGTGCGCATCTCGGACGCGCGCATGAGCGGCACCAGCTATGGTGCCTGCATCCTGCACGTCTCACCGGAGTCCTACATCGGCGGTCCGCTGGCCCTGGTGCAGAACGGCGACCGCATCACGCTCGATGTCGCCGCGCGCACCATCAATCTCGACGTATCGGAAGCCGAGCTCGCAAAGCGCCGCGCTGCCTGGAAGGCGCCCGAGCGCCGCTTCGAGCGCGGCTATGGCTGGATGTTCACCAAGCACATCAAGCAGGCCAATGACGGCTGCGACTTCGACTTCCTCGAGACCGATTTCGGCGCGCCGATCGGCGAGCCGTCCATCTACTGATGTCCCCCGTCATTCCGGGGCATCGCGAGGCGATGAGCCCGGAATCCATCCTGCCGCAGTCTGTGCCGTTCGATGGATTCCGGGCTCGCGCCAAGCGGTGCGCCCCGGAATGACGAATGAGAGAGAGCACACCATGACCAAACTTTCCGAAGCCACCCGCAACAAGCTCAAATCCGTCTCCACCGCCACCGTCGCCACCGCCTTGTTCAAGCGCGGCCTGCGCATCCAGATGATCCAGGATGTGCACCCGCTCGGGGCCGATCAGCCGACCATGGTCGGCGAGGCCTTCACGCTGCGCTACATGCCGGCGCGCGAGGATCTCAACACAATCGAGGTGTTTAGGGATCGTTCGCATCCGCAGCGCAAGGCGGTCGAGGATTGCCCTCCGGGCGCGGTGCTGGTGATGGACAGCCGCAAGGACGCGCGCGCGGCCTCGGCCGGCGCGATCCTGGTGACGCGGCTGATGAAGCGCGGCGTCGCCGGCGTCGTCACCGACGGCGGCTTTCGCGATTCCGCCGAGATCGCCAAGCTCGGCATCCCCGCCTACCACCATCGTCCCTCGGCGCCGACCAACCTCACGCTGCATCAGGCGATCGAGATCAACGTGCCGATCGGGTGCGGCGATGCGCCGGTGTTTCCCGGCGACGTCATCCTCGGCGATGCCGACGGCGTCATCGTCATCCCCGCGCATCTGGCCGACGAGATCGCCAACGAGACCTTCGAGATGACGGCGTTCGAGGACTTCGTCACCGAGGAAGTCGGCAAGGGCCGCGGCATCTTCGGCCTCTATCCCGCCACCGATCCGCAGACGCTCACCGATTTTGCGGCGTGGCGGAAGAAGAACGGACGGTAGTTAGACTGTTGGTATCGCCACAACACCAGTGTCGTCCCGGCGAAGGCCGGGACCCATAACCACAGGGAGTGGTTTGGCGAAGACTCGCAGCTAAGAAATCCTCCCGCGGTACTGCTACCTGCGTTCCACCGATACATCACGCGGTATGGGTCCCGGCGTTCGCCGGGACGACGCCGGAGGGTGTGGCTACACCCCGGCCTCCGCCATCCCCGCCGCCCACAGTGCGAACGCATAGACGATCGCGACTTCGTCGAGACGGTCGAAGCGTCCCGAGGCGCCGCCGTGGCCGGCGCCCATGTTGGTGCGCAGCAGCACCGGGCCGCCGCCGCGCATGGTGGCGCGCAGGCGCGCGATCCATTTGGCGGGCTCCCAATAGGTGACGCGCGGATCGGTCAATCCGCCCATGGCCAGGATCGCCGGATACTCCTTCGCCGCGACATTGTCGTAGGGCGAGTAGGACAGGATGGTGCGAAAATCCTTTTCGCTCTCGATCGGGTTGCCCCATTCCGGCCATTCCGGCGGCGTCAGCGGCAGCGTGTCGTCGAGCATGGTGTTGAGCACGTCCACGAACGGCACTTCGGCAACGATGCCCGCGAACAGCTGGCCAGCGCGGTTGGCGACTGCGCCCATCAGCATGCCGCCGGCAGAGCCGCCATGGCCGACGATACGTTTTGCGCTGGAATACTTCGCATCGATCAGCGCCCTCGCGCTCGCGGCGAAATCGTCAAAGCTGTTCGTCTTCTTCTCGCGCTTGCCGTCGAGATACCAGCCCCAGCCCTTGTCGGCGCCGCCGCGGATATGGGCGATGGCGTAGACGAAGCCGCGATCGACCAGCGACAGGCGGTTGGCGCTGAACGAGGCCGGCGTCGCCATGCCATAGGAGCCGTAGCCGTAGAGCAGGAGCGGTGCCGATCCGTCGAGCTTGAGCCCGCGGCGATAGAGGATCGAGACCGGCACCTCGGCGCCGTCCTGCGCCTTCGCCATGATGCGCGTGGTGACGTAGTCGGCCGCATTGTGGCCGGACGGGATCTCCTGCCGCTTGCGCAAGGTTCGCGTGCGCTTGGCCATGTCGTAATCATAGACCTCCGACGGCGTCGTCATCGACGAATAGGCGAAACGCAAATTCGTCGTCTCGAACTCGTAGGAACCCATCGTATCCAGCGAATAGGCCGCTTCGTCGAAGGCGATGGCGTGCTCCTCGTTCGTCGCGAGATCGCGGATCACGATCGCCGGCAGCGCATTGGCGCGCTCCAGCCGCACCAGATGGCCGGCATAGAGATCGAGGTCGATGATGTAGATGCCCGGACGATACGGAATCAGGTCGCGCCAGTTTTTGCGCTCGGGCTGGCTAAGCGGCGCGGTGACGATCTTGAAGTCGATGGCGTCATCGGAATTGGTGAGGATGAAGAGCTGATCGCCGCGGTCGGCGAGCGAATATTGCACGCCTTCCTCGCGCGTCGCGACGAGGCGCGGCGGCGTATCGGGGCTTTCGAGATCGATCAGCCGCTGCTCGGAGGTCTCGTGATCGCCGCCCGCGATCACGCAGAAGCGGCCGCTGGTGCTCTCGTGCAGATGGGTGAACCAGCCGGAATCCTGCTCCTCATAGACGAGGGTGTCGTCGGCCTGCTTCGTCCCCAGCCGGTGCCGCCACACCTGCATCGGGCGATGATTGTCGTCGAGCTTCACATAGAAGAAACTTTTCGCGTCCTTGCTCCAGACGATACCGCCGTCGGTCTCCTCGACGAGGTCGTCAAAGTCCTTCCCCGTCGTCCAGTCGCGCACGCGGATCGAAAAATATTCCGAGCCCTTGGTGTCCGCGCTCCAGGCTTGCAGCTTGTGATCGGGCGAATGCCGGCTGCCGCCGAACTTGAAATATTTGTGGTCCTTGGCGAGCGCATCGCCGTCGAGCACGATATGGCCATCGCCGCCCTCGCGCGGCATGCGGCCGAACAGCTCGTGCTGCCCGCCCTCGCGAAACCTGCGGAAATAGGCGAACGCCCCGTCCGGCGACGGCACGCTGGAATCGTCCTCCTTGATCCGGCCGCGCATCTCGCGCACCAGCGTCTTTTGCAGCGCGGCGGTATGGCCGAGCAGGCTCTCGGTGTAGCCGTTCTCTTCATCCAGATATTTGCGGATATCAGGATCGAGCACCTTGGGGTCGCGCAGCACCTCCTGCCATTTCTCGTCCTTCAGCCAGGCATAGTCGTCGGTCACGGTGATCCCGTGCCGGGTGAAGCTGTGCGGCCGGCGCGGGGCGACGGGGGGCTGGGAAGGTGTCTTGGCTTGTGTCACTCGATCCTCATTGCGTCTCACCGGAACCCATCTCGTCATGCGCGGGCTTGACCCGCGCATCCATCAAAGAGGATTTCTTGAGCGATGGATTGCCGGGGCAAGCCCGACAATGACGGCCGTAGACGGCGGCGGGTCGCGCATCATATGGCGACGAGCGCATGAATTGCCAGCGGGACTGCGCCAAGGACTGCGCCAGGTCGCCGGGTTGTTGATCGCCCCCTTGTATGCTTTAGGGGGCGGGTCCTTTAGTGRCCATGTCCCCGCCGCCGGTCCAGCCTGATGCTGTTCAATTCCTATCCGTTCATCCTGCTGTTCCTGCCGGCCGTGCTGGCCGGGTACTTCTGGCTCGGGCGGCGCAGCAATCGGGCCCCGGTGATCTGGCTGGCGGCCGCCTCGCTCGCCTTCTATGCCATCGGCAGTTGGCAGTTTGTCGCGCTGTTGCTGGCGTCGATCGCCTTCAACTACGGCATCGGCTACCTCCTGATCGCGGCGGAGCTCGCACCAATGCAGCGCCGGGCGGCGCTTGCCGTTGGTGTCGCCGGCGACCTTCTCGTGCTCGGCATCTTCAAATATGCGGGCTTTGCCGCCGACAATCTCAATGCACTGCTCGGCACGCATGTCGCGGTCCACATCCTGCTGCCGGTCGGCATCTCCTTCTACACCTTCACCCAGATCGCGTTCCTGGTCGATGCCTTTCGCGGCCAGGTCGCGGCCTACGCGCTGCCGCACTACGCGCTGTTCGTGACCTATTTCCCGCATCTGATCGCGGGGCCGATCCTCCATCACAAGGACATGATCCCGCAATTCGAGCAGGAGGAGTCCAAGCATCCGCACGCGCATCTGATCCTGTGCGGAATCATCATCTTCGCCATCGGCCTGTTCAAGAAGACCTGTCTCGCCGACGGCATCCAGCCCCTGGTCGCGCTCGCCTTCGACGCGCGCTCGCCGAGCTTCGACCAGGCCTGGCTCGGTGCGCTCGCCTACACGTTCCAGCTCTATTTCGACTTCTCCGGCTATTCCGACATGGCGATCGGGATATCCCTGATGTTCGGCATCTTCCTGCCCGTCAACTTCAGCTCGCCGTACAAGGCCACCAGCATCGTCGAGCTCTGGCGCCGCTGGCACATGACGCTGTCGCAGTTTTTGCGCGACTATCTCTACATCCCGCTCGGCGGCAACCGCCGCGGCCGCGCGCTGCGCTACGTCAATTTGATGATCACGATGCTGCTCGGCGGGCTCTGGCACGGCGCGGCCTGGACGTTCGTGGTGTGGGGCGCGCTGCACGGCGCCTATCTCTGCATCAATCACGCCTTCAATGCGCTGGTGCCGGCCATCCCGTCGCCTCTCGCGCGCCCGGTCCGCATCCTTGGGGCCGTGCTGACCTTCCTGGCGGTCGTCGTCGCCTGGGTGTTCTTTCGCGCCGAGCGGGTCGATTGGGCGTTGCGGATCACCAGTGCCATGGCTGATCCCTTGAACATCGTCCTCGGCCGCGAGGAGATCGCGGCGCTGGTGCAGGTCACGATCTATGCGGCGCTGGTGTGGCTGGCGCCGAACACGCAAGCAATCATGGGCTACGATCACGGCAGTCGCAGGGTCGGCGAGAGTTTGCGGGAAGGGCGCCTGCGGCCGCTGGTCCTCTATGGGGCGTCGCTCGTGCTCGCGTTCGGGATCCTGGGCATCCAGAGCCACAGCGAATTCATCTATTTCAGGTTCTGATGCGGGGATCGTTCACCAGCGTGAGGCGTCTTCTCCTTGCGAGCGTCGCGTGCGTGCTGGGCGCGGCGGCGCTGACTTTTGCCGTCGATCCCCTGCAACTGTTCCGCCCCTCGCGCCTCATCGCGCCGTTCTATTCCGACGACACACRCATGCAGAATGCCGGGTTGATCCGCAGCCAGTCGTTCGACACCGCCTTCATCGGCACCTCGCTCGCGATCCATTTCCGCCAGAGCGATATCGACCGCGCGCTCGGCGTCCGTTCGCTCAAGCTGGCGATGACCGGGTCCAACTCGCGCCAGCAAAGCTTCGTGCTGGAGCAGGCGATCGATCGCGGCGCCCGGCGCGTGATCTGGGCGATGGACGATTTCAGCTTTGTCGATGCGGCCGGCATCGAGGCCGATCCCTATCTGTCCGTCGATCTCTACCGGCGGACGGCCAAGGGGATCGCGGCCTATCTGTTCAACGCCGCCATGGCGAAGGAATCCGTGTTCGCGCTGCTGCGGTCGATCCCGCCGCTGCGGGAGCCGCTGACCCGTGCGGCGCCGTTTCTCCCCGTCAAGTTCGCGCTGTTCGACGTCGACGACATCTATGCGCTGCCACGGGATTTCGACGTCGCGCGCGCCTACAACGCGGAGAGGACGCGCGCCGCCTTCGCCTACATCACTGATCCCGTGCGCAGCAGCTTTCTCGGCGAGGGCTACGGCTATGACGCCATGGTCCGGCATTTCGAGCGTGACGCCGTCGGCCTGATCACGCGCCATCCGGACGTCACCTTCGACATCTACTTCCCGCCTTATTCGATCCTGCAATTCGTCGCGATGCGCGATGCCTCACCGGCGACGCTGAAGATCGTMACCGATCTCACGGCCCTCATCGCGCAGCGCCTGACGCAGCTTCCCAACGTGCGCCTCCACGATTTCCGCGCGATCAAGGCGGTGACCCACGACCTCAACAATTATGGCGACGTCATCCACCATTCGCCGGTCATCGATGCAATGGTGCTGAAGTGGCTGGCGAGCGGGGAATACCGGGTCGATCCGAACAAGCCGACCGCGTCGCTGGAGGAGCTGAAAGCCCAGGTTGAGGCGTACCGGGTGCGACAGCCGTAGCCCGCATGAGCGAAGCGACATGCGGGGCCTCGCGCAAGATCCCGGGTGTCGCTTCGCTCACCCGGGCTACAAGACTGCAGCTGTGATGCTCAGCCGTAGCCAAACACTCCGCCGTCGTCCCGGCCTAGTGCGAAATTGCGCACGGGGGGCCGGGACGACATGGGAGTGTGAGGCTGCCTACGCCGCCACCTCTTCGCCGAGATACGAAACCGCCGCTTCCAGCCCGCCCTTGCCGTGCGGGATCTTCAGCGCGTTGAGGCCGATCTCGATCACCCCCAACGTGCCGAGCAGCATCGGCGCGTTGACATGGCCCATATGGGCGATGCGGAAGGCTTGTCCGGAGAGATCGCCGATGCCGGTGCCGAGCACGACGCCGCACTTCTCCTTGCAATAGCGTTGAAGCACTGCGGGATCGTGGCCGTTGCTCATGGTCACCGTGGTCACAGTGTTGGAGCGCTCGTTGGCTTCGGCGACGTTGAAGCCGAGCACCTGGCCTTCCGACCAGGCCGAGACCGCACGCCGCGCGGCTTCGCCGAGCAGGCTGTGGCGGCGGAAGGCGTTCTCAAGCCCTTCCTCGTGCAGCAGGTCGATCGCCTTGCGCAGCGCGAACAACAGATGCACCGGCGCGGTGCCGGCATATTTGCGGTAGTTCTCGGTGCCCTCGCGCTCGCTCCAGCTCCAATAGGGCGTCGACATGTTGGCCTTCTTGTGCACTTCGAGCGCGCGCGCGTTGGCGGCGACGAAGCCGAGGCCGGGCGGCGTCATCAGGCCCTTCTGCGAGCCGGACATCGTGACGTCGACGCCCCATTTGTCCATCTCGTACGGCATGCAGCCGAGCGATGCCACGGTGTCGACCATGTAAAGCGTCGGATGGCCGCTCGCCTTGATCGCCTTGCCGATCGCCTCGATGTCGTTCTGCACGCCCGAGGCGGTGTCGACTTGGACGACGACGACGGCCTTGAGGGTGTGCTCCTTGTCGCGGCGCAGGCGCTCCTCGACCTCGTGCGGCCGCACCGCGCGGCGCCAGTCGCCCTTGAGCACCTCGACCTCGGCACCCATCAGCGCGGCCGCGTTGCCCCAGCCGATTGCGAAACGGCCGCTCTCCAGCACCAGCACCTTGTCGCCGCGCGACAGCACGTTGCTCAGCGCTGCTTCCCAGGCGCCGTGCCCGTTGGCGATGTAGATGTAGGACTTGCCCCTGGTCGCAAACAGCTTCGAGATGTCACCGAGCAGGCTCTCGGTCAGGTCGAGCATCTCTTTGGAGTAGATGTCGATCGCCGGACGATGCATCGCCCGCAGCACCTCGTCGGGCATGTTGGTGGGCCCGGGGATGGCCAGAAACTCCCGGCCCGCGCGAACGGTCATTGCTGTTGGTCCTTGTTGCTTGAGAACAGGCTGGTGGGTCGCTGAATCATACTTTTACGCGCTGCTGCGATGCAAGAAAAGCACGCAAAATGCAGGGCTGGGTTATCTTTTGGTCTCCCGACAACCGGCGGCTTCCGCCTCCTCGACCGAGCAGAACCAGCGGGTGCCCTTGCTGATCTTCATCTTGATCTGGGTGTACCAGCGGCTGGTCGGCTGGTGATAGATGCACTCGCCGGCGGTGTTGACGTTGCCCTTGATGGTGCAGTCGGGCGAGGGCGCGACCGGCCCCGAGGCCGAGGCAAGCAGCACCGCATGCGCGCCCTCGGGCGGCTTGGTGGCGCCCAATATCGTTGTCTTCTTGTTGCGCACGCGCCAGTCCCAGGGCGCAATGAAGGCGCCCTGCCACATGCCGGCCTTGGCCTCACGCGCGGCCGCCTCGTCGGGTTCGTAATCGTGCGAGACGCGGGTGTAGGCCAGCGCCCAGCCGCTGCGCACCAGCCATTTCTGGATGTCCTCGCCGCCGACCTCGCAGCGCGCCACGGTGCGGCCGCGCCGGTCGATCGCCCGCGTATGGCAGACCCAGTTTTTGCCCTCGGTGTATTTGGCGAGCTCGTCGCGCGCCGCGATTCCGCAGGTCCAGCGCTCGGTATTGGTGTTGAGGCAGAGTTGGTCGGACGACGGCGCGTCGATGCCGCCGAGCCGGATCCTCGTGTTGCCGATCACGACGGAATCGCCGTCGCGGACCTTCGCCGTGCCGGTAATGTCGGCGGCCTGCGCCAGCGACGGCAAGGCGAGCAGTGACAGCGCAATCAGGAATTTTCGCAACATGCCGGTCCGCGTGTTCAGGAAAATCGCGATAGACCCCGCAATTGTGGTCGGCTTTTGGCCGCCCGGCCAGCGCCTGCCCAACGATTGAGCTTTCAACTTCCCGTCATTGAGTGACGGCCTCGTAGGGTGGGTTAGCCCCGCGCTGCGCGAAGCACAGTCGCTCGGCGTAACCCACTTCTTTGGTCTCTACGGCGACAGAAGTGGTGGGTTACGCTTCGCTAACCCACCCTACGAAGCCTACCCCCGCCCCGCCATCGCCCGCTTCGCCACCGCCAGCCCCATCAGCACGAACGCCGACGTCACCTCAGGGCCACCGACCAGGATTCGCGTCGGCGTCTTCATCTTGTTCCATTCATAGGCGCGGAACGGGCCGCGGCGGCCGCCTTCGCCGAGGCTCGCGACGATGACGTTCAGCGCCGGCGCGAACGCGCGCGGGTCGGCGCCGAGATGGCCGAGCGCGATCAGCGCCAGCGCCGCGTCGAACACATTCATCTCCGCGGCCATCAGCTCGCCCTTGACGTAGGAGAGCACGCGGTGGCGGATGAAATCGAAGTCGCCGTCCGGATCGATCGCCGCCTGCGCCGCCAGCGGCAGCGCCAGGAAGGCGGCATAGCAGCGGCCGAAATAGGCGCTGTAGAGTTCCGGCAGGTAATAGATGTGCGAGCGCGGATTGGCGAAGGCGCCGCTTGATGCCAGCCGCTTCTGGAAGCCGATGATGCGATGCACGGTCGCCAGCCGCGCCGGCGTCTCCAGGATCTTCCAGCGCGCCAGGTTGCGGAAGCTGACCTCGAGAATGTCGAGATTGAGCGTCGGATCGAGATCGTTGCCGTAGGGACGCTCTCCCTTGAGATTGTCGATCCAGGTCGCAACCCCGCCCTCGTAGTCGATGTTGTCGTTGAGCGGCACGGTCACGCGCGGCTCGTTGACGCCGGCGAGCACCTGGTAACCGCTGTAGAAATCCAGCAGCGGCTGGTCGATGATCGGATCGGTGCAGCCGGCCTGCGTCGCCGCGGAGATCGAGCAGGCCGTGGTGTCGCAATCCGGCACGTAGACGCCGAAGCCGAGATCCTGCTTGATCTGGGCGAAGAAGCGCGAAAAGCGCGGATGGGGCGCAGGCGCGAGCGCGGTGATGACGTTGAAGCGCGCGCCGTCGGTGCCCTCGACCTCCTCGCGGCTGATGTTGACGCAGAAATCGACCATGTCGGCGATCGCGCGCTCTGCCGCCGTCTTGTCGGCCGGCGAAGCGAGCCCGGTCTCGATGAAGCTCAGCAGCGCCTCGATGAAGAAGGCATCGTAATAGGCCGAACGGTGGCGGATCTGCACCGGCTCCCACATCGGCTCGGCGATGCCGGTCCAGGGCGGATTGACCACGGCGCGCGCGGGCGAGCGCGCGATGAAGACGCGGGCGAGGTTGAAGAGCAGCGAGGAGTTCTTGTAGCCGCGCGCATTCAACCCTGTGAGCGCCATGGTCAACTCGCGTCCGCGGACATCAGGGTCGCCGATCAGGTTGAAGGCGGCATAGGTCGGCAGGAAACCGTTCTTGCCGTACGAGCCGAGCAGATGCTGCGCGCAGTCGCGGATCACGCCGTCGATCTGCGCTTGTTGCGGCGC
>NZ_JBFUES010000108.1:0-12274 GCF_056403875.1 Bradyrhizobium sp. P2_E8 | reverse complement strand
CCCGATGTCAGCCGCGAGACCGATTACTTCCTCGGCCATATCGGCAACGTGAAGACGATCGACGACTTCCTGAAGGACTATCGCCTCTACACCTATGCGATGAAGGCCTATGGCCTCAGCGACATGGCCTACGCCAAGGCGTTCATGCGCAAGGTGCTGACCGAGGGGGTCTCGGACAAGGACGCCTTCGCCAACAAGCTCACCGACACCCGTTACCGCGAGTTCGCCACGGCCTTCAATTTCGCCGCCCTCGGCGCCAATGCGACCTCGACCACCGCAGCCACGACCGGCACGGCCACCCAGTACGTCACGCAGACGATGGAGCAGAAGGCCGGCGACCAGAACGAGGGCCTGCGGCTGGCGCTCTATTTCACCCGCAAGGCGTCCACGATCACGAGCGCCTACCAGATCCTCGCCGACAAGGCGCTGACCCAGGTGGTGCAGACCGCGATGGGCTGGTCGCCGACGATCAGCTCGTCCGATATCGACGCCCAGGCCAAGATGATCACGGACAAGATCGACCTGACCGATTTTCAGGACCCGACCAAGGTCACCAAATTCGTGCAGCGCTTCGCGGCGATGTGGGACGCGACCCAGGCCCAGAGCGACAACTCGACCAACCCCGCGTTGGTCCTGATCGGCAGCGCGGCGACGTCGGCCAGCCTGGATACCGACATGCTCGCGACGCTTCAGAACATCAAGTTCAACAGGTAAATCATGCAATCGGCTCTCTATGTGGGATTGTCGGCCCAGGTCGCCCTCGAAAAGCGCCTCCAGACGATCGCCAACAACGTCGCCAACGTCAACACGGCGGCGTTCCGCACCGACGTGGTGAAGTTCGAGACCGTGCTGTCCAGGGCCGGCGCGACCCCGGTCGCGTTCTCCTCGCCCGGCGACAACATCATCTCGCGCGAGACCGGCAGCATCACCGAGAGCGGCAATCCGCTCGACGTCGCCGTGGTCGGTCAGGGCTGGCTCGCCTTCGCCGGCCCGAACGGCACCGTCTATACGCGTGACGGCCGCCTCCAGATCGCCGCCAACGGCGACCTTCAGACGGTGGCCGGCTTCCCCGTCATCGACGCCGGCGGCGCGCAGATCACGCTCGACCCGAACGGCGGGCCGGTCTCGATCGCCCGCAGCGGCGCGATCACCCAGGACAACAACGAGATCGGCACCATCGGCCTGTTCAACATTCCCGCCGACGCCAATCTCGAGCGCTACGGCAATTCGGGCGTCACGCCCGACCGGCCCGCGACCGCCATCGCCGACTTCTCCCGCGACGGCTTCAAGCAGGGCTATGTCGAGGGTTCCGGCGCCAATCCGATGATGGAATTGACCAAGCTGATGGCGGCCTCGCGCGCCTTCGACGGCACCAATTCGATGATCGAGGGCACCGAGAGCTCGCTCCAGAACGCAATCCGGACGCTGGGCGAGCCCGGCAAGTAGAGTGCGCCTCGCGCGCAATGAGGGTGGACGGTTTCCTTGAACGCTCTTCGGCAACTCGAGTGGGCGCTGCTGGAGCTTCAGCAGAGCACTCCCCTGGCAAGCGTCAGCGGCGCGATCTCCGAGATCGCGCCGACGCATTTCCGTGTCTCCGGCCTGTCGCGCTTCGTCAGGCTCGGTGAACTCATCGGCGTCAACTCCGGCGGCAAGCCGCAGATCGGCGAGGTGGTGCGGATCGACAGCGAGGGCATCATCGCCAAGCCGTTCGACCGGCAATTTGCCGGTGGTCTCGGCTCCGTCGCTTACCGGATGCCGCCGCTGTCTTTCGCGCCCGATCCGAGCTGGAAGGGCCGCGTCATCAACGCGCTCGGCGCCCCGCTGGACGGACAGGGACCGCTGACGCCGGGATCGCGGCCCGTCTCGGCGGAGGCCGAGGCGCCCTCGGCCATGAAGCGCGCGCGCGTCCACAAGCCGCTGCGCACCGGCGTGCGCGTCATCGACCTGTTCGCCCCGATCTGCGCCGGCCAGCGCGTCGGCATCTTTGCCGGCTCGGGCGTCGGCAAATCGACGCTGCTCGCGATGCTCGCCCGCAGCCAGGGCTTCGACACCGTCGTGCTGGCGCTCGTCGGCGAACGCGGCCGCGAGGTGCGCGAATTCATCGAGGACGTGCTGGGCGCCAACCGCAATCGTGCGGTCACCATCGTATCGACGGGCGATGAAAGCCCGATGATGCGGCGCCTGGCGCCGAAGACGGCCATGGCGGTCGCCGAATATTTCCGCGATCGGGGCGAATCGGTCCTGCTGGTGGTCGATTCGATCACCCGCTTCGCCCACGCCGCCCGCGAGGTCGCACTCGCCGCCGGCGAGCCCGCGGTCGCGCGCGGCTACGCGCCGACGGTCTTCACCGACCTGCCGCGCCTTCTGGAGCGCGCCGGCCCTGGCGAGGAGGGATCCGGCACCATCACCGGGATCTTCTCCGTGCTGGTCGACGGCGACGATCACAACGAGCCGATCGCCGACACCATCCGCAGCACGCTCGACGGGCACATCGTGCTCTCCAGGCACATCGCCGACCAGGCGCGCTACCCGGCCGTGGACGTTCTGGCCTCGGTCTCCCGCCTCGCCCATAACGTCTGGGACCCCGAAGAGCGCGAATTGGTGAGCAAGCTGCGCACCATGATCGCCAAATACGAGGACACGCGCGATCTTCGCCTGATGGGCGGGTACCAGTCGGGACGTGATTCGGGCCTCGACCAGGCGATCGACCTGGTTCCGAGGATCTACAGCGCCATGCGGCAAGACGCATCGGCTCAGCCAAGCGCCGATCCGTTCCGCGAGCTGAGGGACATGCTCAAGGGCGACTAGCAGGTGAGACCGCGCGGGACGCGCCCGCGATCTCGCCCTGCTCATTATTTCAACAGCCGGTCCGCGCATGCAGTCACGCTGCCGGCGCATGCACATCCATCGCCGCCACCGCGGTCCGTCGTCAGCGCATCAACCGTTCGGATGAATGATCGGGCGGCCGCGACGGAAGCGGCTGAGGGATGACACCGCGGCGGCAGCCGCAACAACCGCCGCGTGTAATCCCTGCAAATTCCCTTGGCGATTCTCGGGACTCATCGCACAAGTTGTGGATGACTCATCAACGCACATCACCCTTGTCATGCACAAGCTTCGATCAACTTGCATCGACGGCGGACAACTACGTGCCCTGCAATCAAACCGTCATATAGCTGCGGGCATGCTCGTAGGACTCCGTATTGCGTTCACTATCATGTGTCCCTAAGAGCGAGATTGTCTTGAACGTTACATTCACCTGCAACGACATCCAGTCTCCGTGAGTGTCTCTACTTGATTTTGTTGAGAAGGTCATTCATCGTTTCGGTGGAATATCAAGAAACGTCTTCTTGTGACTTGTACTCAGAGGCTTCGGTTGAACAATTCCGGTCCATCGTCCGTTCGTGGCGGCAACTCGGGCTCCCGCGCGACGACGACGCGATTGGCATGCCCTCCGCGAGCCGGCCTCTCGCTCCGGAAGACGCGACGCACGCTGGTCCAGGTCGGGCGCGTTGCAGTCCGAGCCGTCGAGCAGGAATCGGGCACGACGTGCTTCTCGGACATCTCCGGAGGTCTGACGTCTTCCGAAGTATTCGCGAACCACGGTGCAAGGCGGCTTCGGGACGCCGCAGACGAAGTTCCGGGGACGAGGTAAATCCATGCCATTGGCACGAGAAGCCGTCGAGCTGCTGGTCCAGGCGGCGAGGGCTTGGTATTTCGAAGGCAATCAGCATGGATTGCGCGATCGGGAATGGATGGCGCTGCGCTTTCTCAACCGCGCCAACAGGTTTTCGCGCACACCGTCCGCGCTCGCCGGCTTCATCGGCGCCACCAGGGCGACTGCATCGCAGATCGTGAAGACGCTGGAGAGCAAGTCCTTCCTGGTGCGAAAGCCCTCGCACGAGGACAAGCGTTCCGTGGTGCTCCACGTCACCGCGCAGGGCGAGAAGTGCCTGAACCAGCACGACCCGATCAACCACGTGTTGAATGCGGTCACGGCGCTCGGAACCGACGAGTGTCTCAGGCTGCGCGACTCGCTGCGGGAGATCCTCAATCACCTCGACGCAGCTCACCAACGGCTCGACGCCAGCATCTGCCGGGACTGCATGTTTCTCGCCGAACGCGGCCCTGGCATCGGCCAGGCCGCCGCGAAGGGGCGCGCAACCGCAGAATTCATGTGCCGGCTGTATCGCGCCCCCGTCTCGCTCGAGGAGACCGAGCTGCTCTGCACCAGTTTCGAGCGCACCCGCGACCGCCCGAAGATCGAGGAGCATCTCGACCGCGCGCGCGTGGCGAGCCAGGGATGAGGCGAAGGCCCGCAGCCTGAGCGCAACGTCCGCACGGATCGCGCGGCCAAAGCTTGCGGAAGATTTCGCGGCGCTCGTAATGAGGGCACCATCAGCTCCGTCATCCCCGCGCAACGGCGAAGAACCCGTAGTTTCCACATCGTCATTGCGCGCGTAGCGACTTGTCCGCCGAAGCTTTAGCGAAGGCGGAAGCAATCCAGKATCTTTCCGCGGCTGCAGCCTGGATTGCTTCGCTGCGCTCGCAATGACGGGGCAAGGTGAACCGTCGTCACCCTCTGGCACGCTTCTCAACTCGCAGACACGCCTTCGCGCTCTCGCGGCGGATTTCGCCCGAGCTTTGCTTCATCGCTCCACCCTCTCTAGGCCAAGAGGGCGCAGGGAAGGCCGGGTGCCGGCTGGCACCCACGGTCCGCTGTGCGCGTGTAGCGCATGAAAAGATGCACAGCGGCATACAGGTGCAGCCAAAACACTCGGCCCTCCCTGCGCAGTGGCCTGACGGCTTATGCCGTGCTCTCCCGGGAGCCGAGTTCCTTCTGGCCTCCCTCACCCCGCGAATTGACGATGCCGTCCGCCCGGTTGGGCTCGCGTGCACCTCCGCGAAAGGCTTGACCGTAGCAACGACGGCCAGGACCACACGGTTTTGCCGTACGCGCATTCGCTGACCGCCGCAGGGTTCTCCGGCCTTGTCGACGTAGCCGGAAAAATGCTGGCGAGACGAACTTTCAGCGCCGCTCATCTGCACGCGGTTTCGGGCTCACGGGGACTACCCGCCCTGCCCGCACCATGTCGTGCCGACGCTGCCGCGTCCACCGCAACCCGGCTCGCGAAAAATGACGACACATGATCGCCCCTCAAGGTCAAGCCGGGATGGACGACACATACGATAAATCCGAATTTCGGTAAAACGGAATATTTCTGCGCGGACGGATTGACAGGCCGTGCCGGTGTTTTGCCCGTCGGGCTTTGAGGCTTCGGCATCCGGGGCAAAAACCCTCGCATGACGCGTCGCGCCGGATCATTGGGGGAATGGGTGGTAGTCTTGTATGCATTATCCCAGTTGCCATCGCCGGGCACTTCGCTTTAGATGCCGCCAACTCGCCCTCGGATGACGGCCGAGGCTCAAAAATCCGCAGAAATTGTCAAAGGGACGAAGCATGGCGCGCAATATTCTGATTCTTGGGGCTTCCTACGGCTCCCTGCTGGGCACGAAGCTGCTGATGGCGGGGCACAATGTCACCCTGGTCTGCCGCGCCAAGACCGCTGAGCTGATCAACCGTGACGGTACCGAGGTACGCATCAAGCTGCGCGACGAGGCGGTGCACCGGGCAATCTTCTCGCGCGACCTGCCCGGCAAGCTCGACGCGGTGACGCCGGGCGATGTCGACGTCTCCCGTTACGACATGGTCGGCCTCGCGATGCAGGAGCCGCAATACACCAACCACACGGTGCGCGTGCTCATGGTCAAGATCGCCGCGGCGAAGCTGCCGTGCCTGTCGATCATGAACATGCCGCCGCTGCCTTATCTGAAGCGGATCCCGGCACTCGCAGGCATGGATCTCGAGGAGGCCTACACCAATGCGCAGGTGTGGGAGCGGTTCGAGCCGGGGCTGGTGACGCTGTGCTCGCCCGACCCGCAGGCCTTCCGCCCGCCGGAGGAAGCCGCGAACGTGCTTCATGTCGGCCTGCCCACCAACTTCAAGGCATCGGTCTTCGCCGACGACAAGCACAACAAGGTGCTGCGCGAGCTCGAAGCCGACATCGACGCGGTGACGCTCGACGGCCTCGACGTGCCGGTGAAGCTGAAAGTGTTCTCGTCCCTGTTCGTGCCGCTGGCGAAATGGTCGATGCTGCTGACTGGCAACTATCGCTGCATCACGCCGCACGAGCCGCAGTCGATCCGCGACGCCGTGCACGGCGATCTCAAGCGCTCGCAGACGATCTACGATCATGTCGACGCCATCGCCCGCCGCCTCGGCGCCGATCCGCAGGATCAGGTGCCGTTCGCGAAATACGCCAAGGCGGCCGAAAGCCTGCTCAAGCCGTCGTCGGCCGCGCGCGCGGTGGCGAGCGGCGCGCCCTTCATCGAGCGCGTCGATCTGCTGGTGAAGCTGATCTCGCATCAGCTCGGCGCGCCCAACCCCGAGATCGACCGCACCGTCGAGACCGTGGACCAGAAGCTGAACGAGAAGATCGTGCAGGGCGGATCGGGCGCGCAGTAGCGGCACGCCGCTTCTGTTGCGATCGCGCGATCCTCGGCGCTCACGCGCTCAGGAATGATTGGAACCAGATCAGGCCGGTCACCGCGACGAGCGTGACCGCGCCGGTGCGCGTGATGATCTCGGGGTGGCCGAGACGACGGACGCCGCGGCCGAGCGTTGCGCCGAACGCAATCCACGCAGCTCCCGCGGCGACGATCTGAAGCGCGATCATTCCGAGCCAGGGCAGGAGCTCGAACGGTCCGGCCTGGAGCGGCAGGAGCAGGAAGGCGAACACCATCGCCTTCGGATTCAGCAGCGTGGTGATCAGCACCTGGCGGAACGTCACCTCGGCGCCGCCGCGCAGCTCCCGCGCGTTGACGCGCCAGAGCATGACGGCAAGGCCCAGGATGTAGACACTGACCGCCACGCGAAGCACGACGGCCGCAAGCGGAATGCCGCTCACGACGGGACCGAGGGCCAGCCGCAGCAGCGCGATCGCCGCGAGATAGCCGAACAGCTCGGCTGCGAGCAGATGGAGCGACCGCGAGATCCCGATCCCCGCTCCCGACGTCGCGAGCAAGGTGTTGGTCGGTCCCGGCATGGCGAGGAGGAAGCAGGTCGCCGTGAAGAAGGTCAGGAGGTTCATGCGCCCAGCTAACAGGTCTCGGGGTCATGGACCTTGATCTGCGTCATTCCGCGCGGGCGGAACGGTTCCCGGTCACGCCTGAACTCCGCCGTGGGCAACAGAGCATGATTCGCGCTGCGGCGCTCGACGCGCCGCGGCCGGGTTGATAAGCCCCTGTCCGCGAATGATGGGGACTTGAGTCGGGACATGACGGTTGCGATCGAGATGGGGCTGACCACGGCGGGCGCCGCGGCGGCCATGGACCTCGAGGAACTGCTGGCGACCCGCCTCCTGGTGCAGGGCAATTCGGGCTCCGGCAAGTCGCATCTGCTTAGGCGGCTGCTGGAGCAGAGCGCGCCCTGGGTGCAGCAGGCCATCATCGACCCCGAGGGCGATTTCGTCACGCTGGCCGAGCGCTTCGGCCATCTCGTGATCGAGGCCGAGGATCACACCGAGCGCGGCCTTCAGGTCGCTGGTGAGCGCGCGCGGCTGCATCGCGTCTCCACCGTGCTCAATCTCGAGGGCCTCGATGCCGAGAACCAGATGCGCCGCGCCGCCGCGTTCCTCGGCGGCCTCTTCGACGTCGATCGCGACCATTGGTATCCGATGCTGGTGGTGGTGGACGAGGCGCAGCTGTTCGCGCCGGCGGTCGCGGGCGAAGTGTCGGACGAGGCGCGGAAACTGTCGCTGGGCGCCATGACCAATCTGATGTGCCGCGGCCGCAAGCGCGGGCTTGCCGGCATCATCGCGACCCAGCGGCTGGCGAAGCTCGCCAAGAACGTCGCGGCGGAAGCCTCCAACTTCCTGATGGGCCGGACCTTCCTCGACATCGACATGGCGCGCGCCGCCGATCTGCTCGGGATGGAGCGGCGGCAGGCGGAAGCCTTTCGCGATCTCGAGCGCGGGCAGTTCATGGCGCTGGGACCTGCGCTGTCGCGCCGTCCGCTGCGATTGAACATCGGCGCGACCGACACCCAGCCGCGCAATTCGACGCCGCGGCTGATGCCGATGCCGGAAGCCGCACTCGAGGATATGCGCGCCGTAATCCTGGCCGCGCCGCCGCCCGACGCCAGCCGGCCACAGCGCCGCCCCGCGCCGGACCTGCTCGAACAGCTCCGCGCGGCGAAGGCCGCCGCGCCGGAGATCCGGCCCGAAGCGATCGAGCTACCGGTCAGCGCCGAGGAACTCGCCGAGCGGCGCGAGCGCGTGGACCGGACCTTGCGTGCCGTGCTCGCCGAGCCCGATGCCGGCTTCCGCGCCATCGGCGTGCTCTATCAGGAATTCGTGGTCCGCTGCCGCATCGAGGGGCTCGGCGCGGCGGTGCCTGACCTCAACGAATTCCGCCGCATGCTGACGCATGCGCGCGCCGGGCTCGGCGCTGACATCGCCGATGACGACGCCTGGCAGGACGTGTCGCTGCGCGCCTCGATCCTGCCCGACGACATGCAGGGCGTGTTCATGATGATCGCCCGCGCGGCCAAGGAAGGCTGGCCCTGCCCGGGCGATGCCGCGATCGCCCGCGCCTATGGCTCGCATTCGCTGCGCCGCGCGCAGCGCCTGCTCAGCTACATGGAGGAGCAGGGTCTCATCGTCTGCCAGCTCGACGGCGGCGGACGCAGGATCGTGACGCTGGTGGAGCTGGCCTGGGCGACTGCGCCGGGCGATCCCAATGGCGACGATCTGCCGGCAGAGCCGGCGCAGAGCGCGGCTTCGGCCTGATCGCTAGGCCGCCTCGGCACCGCCGAGATAGGCGTCACGCACCCGCGGATCGTCCTTCAGCGCCCGCGCGGGACCGGAGAGCACGATCTTGCCGGTCTGGAGCACATAGGCCTCGTGCGCGATCTCGAGCGCGAGGCTGGCGTTCTGCTCGACCATGAACACCGACACGCCCTCCTGGTTGATGGTGCGGATCAGCTCCAGCACGCGATCGACATAGAGCGGCGACAGCCCCATGGTCGGCTCGTCCATCACGATCATCCTGGGACGGCTCATCAGCGCGCGCGCCATCGCCACCATCTGCTGCTCGCCGCCGGACAGCGAGCCTGCACGCTGCGACAGCCGCTGGCCGAGCTTCGGAAACAGCGTCAGCATCTTGTCGAGATCCTGCGCCACCGCATCGCGGTCGTTGCGCACGAAGGCCCCCATCAGGATGTTCTCGCGGACGGTCATGTCCGCGAACAACCGCCGCGCCTCCGGCACCGAGGCGATGCCGCGGCGAACGATCTGCGGCGTGGAGAGCCCGATCAGCGAGGCGCCGTCGAACGTCACGTCGCCGGAACGCGGTTTGACGAGGCCGAGGATGATCTTCATCGTCGTCGACTTGCCGCTGGCATTGCCGCCGAGCAGGCAGACGATGTGGCCGCGCGCGACCGTGATCGACAGGTCGAAATGCACCTGGGCCTGGCCGTAGAAGGTGTTGACGTTGGTCAAAGCGAGCAGCGGTTCGGGTAGGTTGGTCGTCATGCCGCGCTCTCCTGCTCCGCCGTCCCCGACAGGCCGTGACCGAGATAGGCCTCGATCACCTTGGGATCCTTGCGCACCTGTTCGCCCGGGCCTTCCGCGATCTTCTTACCCTCGTCCATGACGATGACACGGTCGGAGAGGCGCATCACCATCTCCAGCTTGTGCTCGATCAACAGGATCGTCAGCCCTTCCGCCTTCAGCTCGGCGACTAGCGCCTGCATCTCCGCGGTCTCGGTCGGGTTCATGCCGGCGGTCGGCTCGTCGAGCAGCAACAAGCGCGGCTTCAAGGCGAGCGCACGGGCGATCTCGACGCGGCGGCGGTTGGCATAGGAGAGACTGTAGGCCGGCTGGTCGATCCGCGGCAGCAACCGTTCGCCGAAGCGGGCGAGGATGGCTTTCACTTCCTCGCGCAGCCGCTCTTCCTCGGCCTTGACGCTGGCGGGACGCAGCAGCGCCAGACCCAATTCGAGCAGCGGGCCGATCACCGGCACGGCCGGCTTCACCGCGCGCAGCCGCGTGTGCGCGCCGATCAGGACGTTGTCCATCACGCTGAGATTGCCGAAGACGCGGCCGAGCTGGAAGGTGCGGGCAATGCCCTCGGCCGCCAGCCGTTCCGGCGAGAGGCCGGTGATGTCCTGACCTTCGAAGCGGACCACGCCGGCGTCGGGCCGGTCGAGCCCGGTCACGAGGTTGAACAACGTCGTCTTGCCGGCCCCGTTCGGGCCGATGATGCTGACGAGCCCGCCCCTGGCGAGGTCGAGATCGATGGCGTCGACCGCGGTGAGGCCGCCGAAGCGCCGCGTCAGCCCGCGCAGGGACAGCATGGTTGTGTGCTGCTCTGCCATCACATCGTCCCCAACAGGCCCTGCGGCCTGAACCGCACCAGCAGCAAGAGCACGATGCCGTAGATCAGGATGCGGTACTCCGCCGCGATCCGGAACAGTTCGGGCAGGCCGACCAGCGCCACCGATCCGACGATGGCGCCGACGACGTTGCCGAGCCCGCCAAGGATCACGACCGTCAGCGCCAGGATGGATTGCTGCGTGTTGAAGGTCTCGTGGTTGATGTAGGAATAAAGATGCGCGGCGATGCCGCCGCTGACGCCGGCGGCAAACCCGCCGAAGATGAAGGCGAGCGACTTGCAGCGGTTCAGGCTGAGGCCATAGGCGCGCGCGGCGATGTCGTCGTCCCTGATGGCGCGGAAGCTGCGGCCGAGATGCGAGCCGAGCAGGCGCGCCTGGAGCAGCGCCAGCACGATCATGACCACGAGGCTGAACCAGTAGATCGAATTTGGACTGATCAGGTCGTAGCCGAACAGCGACAGCGGCGGGATGCCGGAGATGCCGATCGGACCGCGCGTGACGCTCTCCCAGTTCAGGATCACCAGCGACACGATCTCGCCGATGGCGAGCGTTGCGATCGACACGTAGTGTCCGCGCAGGCGGAACGACGGCGAGATCAAGGCGGTGCCGAGCGCGGCGCTCACCAGGCCGCCGCCGATGATGGAAAGGCCAACCGGGACGGCGAAGCTCAGCGACAGCAGCGCCGACGTATAGGCGCCGATCGCCAGCAGCGCCGCGTGCCCGAGCGAGACCTGGCCGATCGTGCCTGCAACGAGCGTGAGGCTGAGCGCGAGCATGCCGAGCAGCCAGGCGTTGATCAGGGTCTGGAGCACGTAGAAGGACACCGGGAACAGCGGCAGGATCGCAAAGGCAGCGGCCGCGACCAGCAGCGCCCAGCGCGGAATGCGCACCGGCCGGCTCGGCGCGATGAAGGTGCCGGTGAGCGGCTCGGGCGGCGCCTGCCGCGCGCTGGCGAACAGGCCGTTCGGCCGCAGCACCAGCACGACGACCAGCAGCAGGAACGCGAACAGGTTGCGATAGCTGGTGCCGAACACGGCGACGCCGTAGCTCTCCACCAGTCCCAGCAGCAGGCTGCCGATCACCGCGCCCGGCACGTTGCCGGCGCCGCCGACGACTTCGGCGACGACGCCCTTGAGCGTCGCCTGTAGGCTCATCGCGGTGTCGATCTGGTTGTAGTACATGCCGACCAGCATGCCGGAGACGCCGCCGAGCGCAGCTGCAATGCCGAACACCGCCTGATTGACGCGGTTGACGTCCACGCCCATCTGCATCGCGGCATCGCGATCCTGCGCGGTGGCGCGCACCGCCCAGCCGAGCTTGCTGTAGCGCAGGAACACGAACAGCAAGAGCGCGCTGGTGATGCCGACGCCGGCGATGAGCAGATCGAGCGGCCCGATCGTGCCGCCACCGATCTGGAAGCGGACGTCCGGCAACTGGCTCGGCAGTGCGCGCGGATTCGGCGAGAAGGTCAGCATCACCAGCTGATCGAGTACGAAGCTGATGCCGATGGTCGCGAGCAGAGGTGCGATGCGCACCGAGTTCTGGAGCGGCCGCAGGCCGAACCGCTCGATGACCAGCCCGACCAGCGCGGCGGCGACCGCGACGACGATGATGGTGAGCGGCAGCGGCGTATGCAGCTGCACCACCGCGACCCAGCCGATATAGGCGCCGACCAGATAGATCGAGCCTTGCGCAAAGTTTATCAGCCGGCTGACGCCGAAGATCAGCGCGAGCCCGACCGCAACGAGGGCGTAGACATTACCGACGATCAGCCCGTTGATCGTGTAGTCGAGCCAGGAAGACACGCAGCGTTCCTAT
>NZ_JBFUES010000107.1:0-12383 GCF_056403875.1 Bradyrhizobium sp. P2_E8 | reverse complement strand
GTTTATGCCCATGCTGCCGAGAAGGGCAGTCGCGGCGCCGGCGGTCGCTGCCGCCTGAAGAAGATCGCGCCTCGTCGTCGAGAAATCTTTCGTCCCGGACATCGCTCGCTCCCATAAATTTAGTCGGCGCGTCATTGATTGCGCGACCGATGTCCGAAAGTGTCTCACAAGAGTTGATGCCACTCAATCTGCAATCAGTCGCGAGATCGCCGCAGCCGCGTTGGTGCAGCGCAAAGCGTCAGGCCTGAGCGGCGGCGTATATGTCGATGTCGACGAGCAACGTGTCCCAGGCCTGCGCGATGTCGGGCGACCATTCGGCGCCGAGCAGCTCGCGCAGCGTATCCCTGATGACGGCGAAGAAGGCAATGAACAGCGCGCGGGGCGTGCCATAGGCATCGTGCGAGACGACCTCGCAGGCGATCAGCCGGAAATGTCCACTGCGTTCGCCGGCGAGGTCGAGGATCGCCTCGATCGCCAGCGCGAGCATCGATCCCTTCACGAGCTCGCTGCCTTGCGATCGGAACATCGCTCGCGTTTCCGGGTGCTCAGTGAAGAGGCGTTGGTAGACCAGCGGCGAGAGATCCGCGCAGCGCAAGGCCGCGCGTTCAAAGCTCCGTTCGACCGGATTGGGGGAGACATTCATCGGCGTAAGCGCCATGAAGACAAAAAAAGAGCGGGGCCCTAGCCCCGCTCAAAAATTGTGTCGACCCTATTATCCCCGATTCTAAGATTTGCTCTTGATTGACGGGGCGACGCTGCGTTTTGCGCGCCAGGGGCTCCTCCCGAGACTTGGACCACCAGACTTCGACCTCTCGGCCAGCCTGAGCAAGAGGGATGCTAGATCAACTTTTCTCACTTGTCATCATTTTCAGCAACGATTGTTCAAAATAAGAGCAGCTGACGAAACGATCGGGCTCTTAGTCATGTAAGCATATGACAAATATAAGAAATCTGTGGATGGGCGAGGCGCGTCGGCTGCCTCAAATGCCGGACCCGCCCCCCGATGGGGCGCTCCGACCACAGTTTTCGGCAAATTTGCGCTGGACCAAGTGGGCGGCGGAACTGACCTCGACTCTGGTCCCGGCGAGGTGTTTAGTTAGCGCACGAACGAATGGTTCGGTGGATGCGCGCTCGGCTGCAAAAATTCCTACCCCTGGTCCTGCTCGCCCTGGTGATGCAGGTGCTGGCGCCGATTGCCGCCTGTTGGGCGGCCGGTCAGGCTGTGGCCGATCCGCTGTCTGCCGCCGTCATCTGCCACAGCGCGAATGAACAGGGCGGCCTGAACGATCAGACCGGCACCCCAACCGCGCATGGCGCTGCGTGTGCGCTCTGCTGTCTGGCCCAGGCCAACGCGTCGCTCGATTCGTCGCCAGAGGTTGCGCTGGCCGTTCCCTTCCGCCACGCCGAGCGCGTGACGTGGCACGTGGCGGAGACGTCCGCTGTTTCCGTCCAAAAGGGCGGAAGTGCCCAGGCGCGTGCGCCTCCAAGCTTTTCCTGACGACCTTCGGTGTCGCCGCGGTTCGTCCGCTGGCGATTGATGCTGTCGAACAGCCGGGAAGAAAGCCGGCGTCAGGAATGTCTCATGTTACGTTGTCATGCCCGCCGTGGCGTGAGCGTCGTTGCCGTTCAGGCCGCGCTGCTTGCGTCGTCGAGCGGAGCCTTCGCCCAAAACAGCAGTGCAGTGCTGCCGCCGGTGACCGTCGACGCGCCCGCCGCGGTTCAACCCAAGCCACGCAAGCCGGTGGTGAGTACGGCCGCCGCCAGGAGCCGGTCGGCAAAGCCCGCCGGCGAGCGGGCGGCTCCCACCGTCATGGGCGAGCAGGGGGCGGGCGGTGCCCGCGCATCACTGGAGCCGCCGGTTGCGGTGGCGCGCTATCAATTGCCGCAGCGGTCATTCAGCATAACCGCGAAGGAGGTGGATGAAACCATCAACCTCAAGGACCCCGAGGACGCCGTCAAATACATGCCGAGCCTGTTGGTACGGAAACGCAACGACGGCGACAACCAGGCGGTGCTGGCGACGCGAAGCTGGGGCGTGAACTCGAGCGCGCGCACGCTGATCTATTACGACGACCTCCTCATCTCGGCGCTGATCGGCAACAACAACACGAACTCCTCGCCAAGATGGAACCTGATCTCGCCTGAAGCGATCGGTCGGGTCGACTACCTCAATGGCCCGTTCGCCGCGGCCTATCCCGGCAACTCGATCGGCGGCGTATTGCTGATCTCGTCCAAGATGCCGGACAAGCCATTTGCGGTCGCCAAGGAAACGGTCTCGGTGATGCCGTGGAGTCAGTACGGCACCAAGGACACCTACGTGACCAGCCAGACCAGTGCGGCCGCGGGCAATCGCGACGGCAGGCTGTCCTGGCTTGTCAGCGCCAATTATCTCGACAGTTTTCAGCAGCCGCTGACCTATACGACGAGCAGCACGATCCCGGCCGGTACGACCGGCACGTTTCCCGCGCTGAACAAGCAAGGCGTTCCCGCCAATGTTGTCGGCACGGGCATCCTCGCGCATTCGCAGCAGACTTCCGGAAATATCCGCCTCGCCTATGACGTGACTGCGCAAGTGCAGGCGACTTATTCATTCGGGATCTGGAACAACCATCAGGTCTCCGATCCGCAGACCTACCTGCGGTCGGCGGCGACCGGGCTGCCGACCTTCAACAACATCACGACCTTCGCGAACGCCAAATATATCTGGGACCAAACCCATGTGAGCAACGCGGTCGCGATCAAGAGCGACACCAAAGGCACTTTCGATTTCGATCTGTCGGCCTCGAGCTACAACTATCTCGAGGACGCCCAGCTCAACCCCTATACCGTAACTCCCACCGGCGTCGGCTTCTCGCAGAACGGCAAGATCCAGCGCATGGACGGCACCAACTGGCAGAACGCCGACGCCAAGGGCATCTGGCGTCCGCTCGGTTACGGCGGGGCGCACGAGATCAGCTTCGGCATCCACGGCGACCGGTACCGCCTGGAAAACCCGACCTATGGCTCGGCCGTCTGGTATCAGGCCGCGACCGGCATGGGGCAGCTTTACGCGAACAGTCAGGGGGAAACGCGCACCGGCGCGCTCTGGCTTCAGGATGCCTGGAAAATCCAGCCCAATCTGAAATTGACCTTGGGCGGGCGGCTGGAGACCTGGCAATCGCTCGATGGTCAGAACGTCGTGACCTTGGCCAGCGGGGCGGGTGTCATCACCTCGTCGTTCACGAAGAACCAGCCGGGCCTTGCGTCGACGAATTTCTCGCCGAAGGCGTCGCTCTCCTACGACCCGAACAAGGATTGGAACATCACGGTCAATTTCGGCGAGGCCTATCGCTACCCGACAGTTCTCGAACTCTATCAGAACGTGACCGTCGGCAATACGATCACGGTGGCCAATCCTTTCCTGAAACCCGAGCAGGACTTTACCGGCGAGCTCAATATCGAGCGTCACTGGAATGATGGTCGAGTCCGGTTGACCGTGTTCAGGGAGCGGACAAACAACGCGATCATCGCGCAAACCAACATGATCAACGCGACCCAGAGCGCAACCACGTTCAGCAATGTCGATGCGATCCGGTTGCAGGGTGTCGAGTTGTCCGCCGATAAGGACAACGTTCTCATCAACGGTCTACAGTTGTTCGGCAGCGTGACCTATGTCGACTCGCGAATCCTGGCCGACGCGGGCTGGGCCGGTGTCGATCCTCTGACGAATCTTGCCACGACCGTCGTCGGCAAGCGCGTGCCCTACGTCCCGGACTGGCGCGCCAAATTGGGCGTCACCTATCGGCCGAACGAGAACTGGGCCTATACCGTTGCCGCACGCTACAGCGGCAAGCAGTACTCGACGCTGGACAACACCGATCGTGTCTCCCACGTCTACGGCGCGTTCGATAACTTTTTCGTTGTGGACTTGAAGATGCACTATAACGCGACGAAGAATCTCGCGTTCGACTTCGGCATCGATAATCTCTTCAACGAGCAGTATTTCCTGTTCCATCCGTTCCCGGGGCGAACCTTCGTTCTCGCCGGCAAGTACACGTTCTGCCGGGCGGGATGATGTTCACGACGACAAGAAAGGCAAACGACATGAATAAGCTGTCACGCATGCTCACGCTCGCAGCGCTCTCCGCCGCAATGTTTGCAGCCCCGGTGCATGCCGACGACGTCAAGGCCGGCGATCTCGTCATCTCGCAGGCCTGGAGCCGGGCGACGCCTGGTGGCGCCAAGGTCGCGGGCGGGTATCTCACCATCGAGAACAAGGGCACAGTGGCGGACAGGCTGGTCAGCGTTTCCGCCGATATCGCCGGCAAGGCCGAGGTCCACGAGATGGCGGTGGACAATGGCGTGATGAAGATGCGTCAGCTCGACAAGGGGCTGTTGATCGAGCCGGGCAAGACCGTGAAGTTCGCGCCCGGCGGCTATCATTTGATGCTCCAGGAGCTGAAGGGTCCGTTCAAGCAGGGCGACAAGGTGCCGGTGACGCTTCAGTTCGAGAAGGCCGGCAAGGTCGCCGTTTCCCTGGACGTCCAGGGCGTCGGCGCGCAGGCGCCCGGCGACGGCGGGCACATGATGAAAAAAATGCCGGACCATTCGGGAATGAAGATGTGATGAAACGGATCAAGTCCCCGATGACCTTGCCTCGAAATTTCGTGGGCCTTGCGCTCGCGATGGCTGCGTTGCTGTCGGTTGCCGCGACACCGCTTGCTGCGGCGACCGACGACGACAGTTTCTTCACCCATCTGCATACCGAGAAGGCGATGGCCAATGTCACCGTCTCGCCGGGCCGGGCTGGTCCGGTCGAGATCGCGATCCAGCTCGAGACGACGGACGAGGCGCCGCTCACGGCTAAAGCCGTGTCGGTGACGCTCGTGGACCAGTCTGGCAGGAAGCTCGCACCGGTCGAGGCTTCGCGCGACGGCGAGGACAGCTGGCATGTCAAGGTCGCGCAATTGACGCCGGGACGCTGGATGCTGGGCCTCGGAATTTCGATCTCCGAGGCCGATCATGTCAGCATTGAATCGCCGATCCTGATCAAATGACGTTGTCGAGGGTGCTGAACATGTCGAAGAGATCCTGCCTGATCCTGATCGCTGCACTCGCCGCATCGCCGGCGTCGGCGCATGTCACGCTGGAGACCAAGCAGGCGGCGGTTGGCTCGTACTATAAGGCCGTCTTCGCCGTGCCGCACGGCTGCAAGGGCTCGCCCACGGTGAAGATCCGCGTCCAGATTCCGGAAGGCGTCATCGCGGTGAAGCCGATGCCGAAGGCGGGCTGGAGCGTCGACGTGGTCGAAGGCAAATACGCCAATGAGTACGATTATCACGGCAACAAGCTCTCCTCCGGCGTCAAGGAGGTGGCGTGGTCCGGCGGCAAGCTGCCGGATCACAATTACGACGAGTTCGTCATCAGCAGCTTCCTCACCGACAGCCTGAAGCCGAACACGACTTTGTACTTCCCCGTCGTCCAGGAATGCGAGACCGGCGTCAGCCGCTGGATCGAAATTCCGGCGGAAGGGGCGGGGCATTCGCACGAGGGCAAGTCGCCGGCACCTGGCCTGAAGCTGTTGCCAAAACCCTGATGCGCCTTCTCGCCGCGCTCGCGACGCTGCTTCTTGTTGTCGGCTTCGCGACCGGCGCCTTTGCGCATGCGGCGCTCGTCGCGGTCGAGCCGGCGAGCGGCAGCATGCTTGCGTCCGCACCGAAGGCGGTGGAGTTGCGCTTCAACGAGGCGGTGACGCCGGGCGCGATTCTGCTGATCGACGGCGCGGGCAGGGCACGGGACGATGCGCGCGTCAGCGCATCGGGCGAAACCATCTCGGTCGCGCTGCCGGCCGACCTGCCGCAGGGCACGGCGGTTGTGAGCTATCGCGTGATCTCGCAAGACGGCCATCCCGTCGCGGGATCGGTCATCTTCTCGATCGGCATGCCGACGGGAACGCAACCTCCTGCCACTACGGATGGCGGATTGAACGCGCTGATCTGGCTGGTGCGGGTCGGTCTCTATATCGGGCTGTTCGTCGGTGTCGGCGGTGTGTTCTTTGCGCGCTGGATTGCATGGTCGATGACGGGAACGGCCGTGGCGCGTGTCGCGCTCGTGGTTGGCCTGCCGAGCGCTGTTGTCGCCCTTGGCGTCCTGGGCCTCGATCTCCTCGGCCTGCCGCCAGCGGCTCTCGCGACCGTTACTCCCTGGAAGGTTGCGTCCGCGACGAGCGCCGGTCCCGCAGTGCTGGTCGCCGTCACCGCGATGCTGGTGGCGATGCTGGCGCTGCGTGGTGCGTGGTACGCGCGGGCGCTTGCGGCCATTGCGTTTGTCGGCGTCGGCTTGTCGCTGGCCATGACCGGACACGCCGCAACGGCACCGCCCGAAATGGTGACACGGCCGGCGATCTTCCTCCACGGCCTCGGCGTTGCGTTCTGGATCGGGGCGCTGGCCCCGCTCGCTGCACTCGTCTCGAAGCCGGCGGCGGCATTGCCCGTCGTGTACCGCTTCTCCCGGATCGCGGTGCCTGTCGTCGCGATGCTGGCATTGACCGGTCTTGCGCTCGCGGTCGTCCAGCTCGAAAAGCCGGCGGCGCTGGTCGAGACCCGCTACGGCCTCATCCTCTCGATCAAGCTCGCGCTGGTCGCTGCACTATTGGCGCTGGCCGCGCTCAATCGCGTTCGCCTGACCCCGGCGCTGGCCCGGGACGAGGCGGTTGCGCCGGCGCTGAAGCGCTCGATCCTGCTCGAGTGCTTGATCGGCCTCGCGATCCTCGCCGTCGTCGCCGGCTGGCGCTTCACGCCGCCGCCACGGACAATCGTTCCGGAGACGCCTCTGGCGATCCACATCCACACCGACAAGGCGATGTTCCAGGTCCTGGTCTCGCCGGGCAAGGCCGGCGTCGATGACTTCGTGCTCCAGCTGATGACCGGTGAAGCGACGCCGCTGGCGGCCAAGGAGGTGACGCTGACCCTGAGTCTGCCCGAGCGCGGCATCGAGCCGATGGAGCGGGACGCCTCGCGCGGGCCGGATGGCTATTGGCATGTGCGCAAGGTCGAGCTGCCCTTTGCCGGCCGCTGGCATGTGCGGATCGATGCGCTGGTGACCGACTTCGAGAAGATCACGCTCGAGGACGAGCTCGAGGTGATGCCGTAAGGGGCACGGCAGCGGTTCAAGCTGAACCTGAAGGCAACGGAAAAATGACAAGGAATTCCGCCGTGTTAGCGGCTTTTCCTCATTCCCGGTCTTGTGTTTTCGCTCCCAATCCGGTTTCACTGCAACCCCTCACTGATTCCCAGAGTGTTGCCATGCGGTTGTCGCGGTTCTTTCTGCCCATCCTGAAGGAAAATCCGAAAGAGGCGGAGATCGTCTCGCACCGGCTGATGCTGCGCGCCGGCATGATCCGGCAGGAGGCGGCCGGCATCTATGCCTGGCTGCCGCTCGGCTTCCGCGTGCTGAAGAAGATCGAGCAGATCGTGCGCGAGGAGCAGGACCGCTCCGGTGCGCTGGAACTGCTGATGCCGACGCTCCAGCTCGCCGACCTCTGGCGCGAGAGCGGCCGCTACGACGCCTACGGCCCGGAGATGCTTCGCATCGCCGACCGCCACAAGCGCGAGCTGCTGTACGGGCCGACCAACGAGGAAATGATCACCGAGATCTTCCGCGCCTATGTGAAGTCCTACAAGAACCTGCCGCTGAATCTCTATCATATCCAATGGAAATTCCGCGACGAGCAGCGCCCGCGCTTCGGCGTGATGCGCGGCCGCGAATTCCTGATGAAGGATGCGTATTCCYTCGACCTCAACGAGGCGGCGGCGCGCGTCGCCTACAACAAGATGTTCGTTGCTTATCTGCGCACCTTCGCGCGGATGGGGCTGAAGGCAATCCCGATGCGCGCCGAGACCGGCCCGATCGGCGGCGATCTCAGCCACGAATTCATCGTGCTCGCCGAAACCGGCGAATCCGGCGTGTTCATCAATCGCGACGTGCTGGACCTGCCAGTGCCCGGCGAGGACGTCGACTATGAGAGCGACCTCACGCCGATCATCAAGCAATGGACGTCGGTCTATGCTGCGACCGAGGACGTGCACGACGCCGCGCGGTTCGAGCAGGAAGTGCCCGCTGACAAGCGCGTGAACACCCGCGGCATCGAGGTCGGCCAGATATTCTATTTCGGCACGAAATATTCCGAGCCGATGAAGGCGATGGTGGCAGGCCCCGACGGTGTCGACGTGCCGATCCACGGCGGCTCCTACGGTGTCGGCGTCTCGCGCCTGCTCGGCGCCATCATCGAGGCCTGCCATGACGATGCCGGCATCAAATGGCCGGAAGCTGTCGCGCCGTTCCGCGCGGTGGTGCTGAACCTCAAGCAGGGCGATCCCGCGGTCGATGCGGCCTGCGAGAAGCTTTACGCGGAGCTCCAGGCCAAGGGCGTCGACGTGCTCTACGACGACACCGACCAGCGCGCCGGCGCCAAATTCGCCGCTGCCGACCTGATCGGAATCCCCTGGCAGATCATGATCGGGCCGAAGGGGCTCGCCGACGGCAAGGTCGAGCTCAAGCGGCGCAGCGACGGCTCACGCGAGACGATGTCGCCTGCGGACGCGGTCGCCCGGCTGGTCGGCTGAATATTGTTCATCGCCCGATATCGCGGCCGCCAATCCGGCCACAATTGACCCCGAATCATGGGATTATCGAGCGATGGATGAGACCATGACCGAAACCGTGAAAACCGCGCCTTTTGCGCCATTCGAGTGGATGCTGTCGGGGCGCTATTTGCGGGCGCGCCGCAAGGAGGGATTCATCTCGGTCATCGCCGGGTTCTCGTTCCTTGGCATCATGCTGGGCGTGGCGACGCTGATCATCGTGATGGCCGTCATGAACGGCTTCCGCAAGGAGCTGCTCGACAAGATCCTGGGGCTGAACGGCCACATCCTGGTCCAGCCGCTGGAATCGCCGCTGACCGACTGGAAGGACGTCGCCGACCGCATCAGCCAGGTCCAGGGCATCCGGCTTGCCGCGCCCGTGGTCGACGGCCAGGCGCTGGCGTCCTCGCCGTGGAACGCCTCGGGCGTGCTGGTGCGCGGCATCCGCTCCGACGACCTCAACAACCTCACCTCGATCGCCAAGAACATCAAGCAGGGATCGCTCGAAGGCTTTGACGACGGGCAGGGCGTCGCGATCGGCCGGCGCCTCGCCGACCAGCTGTCGCTGCACGCCGGCGACAGCATCACGCTGGTGGCGCCGAAGGGCGCGGTCACGCCGATGGGCACGACGCCGCGCATCAAGCCTTACAAGATCGTCGCCGTGTTCGAGATCGGCATGTCCGAATACGATCTCGGCTTCGTGTTCATGCCGCTGGCCGAAGCGCAGGCCTATTTCAACCGCAGCAACGACGTCACCTCGATCGAGGTGTTCACCACCAATCCGGACAAGATCGACGCCTTCCGCAAGGCGGTGACGGAAGCGGCGGGCCGCCCGGTGTTCCTGGTCGACTGGCGGCAGCGCAACTCGACCTTCTTCAACGCGCTCCAGGTCGAGCGCAACGTGATGTTCCTGATCCTGACCATGATCGTGCTGGTCGCCGCACTCAACATCGTCTCCGGCCTGATCATGCTGGTGAAAGACAAGGGCAGCGACATCGCCATCCTGCGCACCATGGGCGCCTCGCAAGGCTCGATCATGCGCATCTTCCTGATCACGGGCGCCTCGATCGGCGTGGTCGGCACGCTGGTCGGCTTCTTCGTCGGCCTCGTGATCTGCCTCAACATCGAATCGATCAGGCAATTCCTGTCCTGGCTCACCAGCACCGAGCTGTTCTCGCCGGAGCTCTATTTCCTGTCGAAACTGCCCGCCGAGATCGACGTCGGCGAGACCACGGCCGTCGTCATCATGGCGCTGACGCTGTCGTTCCTGGCGACGCTGTATCCGTCGTGGCGCGCCGCGCGCCTCGATCCCGTCGAAGCGCTCCGGTACGAGTGAGGGGCTGATGGAGCAGCAACAGGGGGCTGAGGATGTACCGGTCATTTATCTCCACGAGATAAAGCGGCAGTACTTGCAGGGCGAGGTGCCGCTGACGATCCTCGACAACGCCAAGCTCGCGCTGTGGGCCGGGCAATCGGTCGCGCTGGTGGCGCCGTCGGGCTCGGGCAAATCGACGCTGCTGCACATCGCGGGACTGCTGGAAGCGCCCGATTCCGGCGAAGTCTACGTCAATGGCGCGCCGACCTCGCAACTGCCCGACATCGAGCGTACGCAGCTTCGCCGCACCGACATCGGCTTCGTCTACCAGTCGCACCGGCTCTTGCCTGAGTTCTCGGCGCTGGAGAACGTCATGCTGCCGCAGATGATCCGCGGCCTGAAGAAGTCCGAGAGCGTCAAGCGCGCCAAGGAGATCCTGGGCTATCTCGGCCTCGGCGACCGCATCACCCACCGCCCGGCGGAGCTGTCGGGCGGCGAGCAGCAGCGCGTTGCGATCGCGCGCGCGGTGGCGAACGCGCCGCGCGTGCTGTTTGCTGATGAGCCGACCGGCAACCTCGATCCGCACACGGCCGATCACGTCTTCCAGGCCCTGATGCAGCTGGTCAAGGCGACCAAGGTCTCCATGCTGATCGCGACCCACAACATGGAGCTGGCCGGCCGTATGGACCGGCGCGTGTCGCTGTCGAACGGCCAGGTGGTCGAGCTCGAGTAACAAAAACTGCGAAAACAACCCCATGCACAGTAGCCGGCCGTGGCCGGCTACGATCGGGGTGACGCCTTGCAGCCCTTTGACAGGTCAAGCAAAACGGCTGCGCCGGCGCATCGCCCTGGTGTGCGGCGTTTTACGGTCGGATCACCGTCAATTTGAACGGCCCGCCATTGGCCGCGGCGTGTGCCACCGCCTCATTGACGTGATCGAGGTCGAAGGCCGTCGTCCTGTATTCGTCAAGCCGGAGGAGTCCTGATCGCACCAGCGCGATCAGGCGGCTGGCCGCATCCGGCGGGTACATCCAGACGCCGTGGATGCTGATGCAGTTGCGCATGATCCAGGGGTAGGGCAGCTCGAGGCCCGCGCCCCCCGCCATGCCGACGCCGCCCATCAGCACGACGCGTCCGTAAGCGCGCACCGTCATGATCGCGGCGCGCACCACGGTGGCGCTCACTGAGGGCGGCATGATGTCGAACACGCAATCGATCGGGCCGGGCGCGGCGCGCTTCATCGCTTCGCGGTCGTCGTCCTCGTTGCCGGTGAGCCTGACCGGCTTCACGCGGTTGCCGAAGCGGCGGACGAGGTCGGCGAGGATCCCTTCGTTGCGACCGGGCGCCACCACGCAGGCCGCACCCATCGCGAGCGCGACCGACACCGCAGCGCTGCCGAAATTGCCGGTGGCGCCACTCACCAGCACGGTCTCGCCCGGTTGAAGGTTGGCGGCGAGGAAGCCGCCATAGGGCACCAGCGCCGTCCCCAGCGCGCACCATTGCGAGGCTTCCTCCGACGTGATCGCGCCGAGCCGCTGCACATTCTCGGTCGGCACGCGCATCTGCTCAGCAAATGAGCCGTGGCGAAAATGCTTTTGCAGAAGCATGCCGCCCGCGCCGGCGGCCGTTAATCCCTGCAGGGCGATGTCGGGCGCAATTGCGTCGTCGCGCGAGCGCACCGTCGGGTCGCAGAACACCCAGTCGCCGATCTTGAGCTTGGTTGCATCAGGGCCGATCGCCCGCACCCGGCCGATGCCGCCCGGGCCCGGGATGATCGGCAAATCGAGTGCATAGTTTCGTTCGCCGCTGAAGACTTCGTTCATATAAGACAGCACGCGCGTGGCGACGACGTCGACGATGACCTCGCCGGTGCCGAGCACCGGGTCCGGAGCAGTCTCGATCACCAGCGGCGTTCCGAAGGATTTGAGTACGGCGGCTTTCATGATGTTCACCTCGAATTGGGGTGAAACGCATATGCGCCGCCTTGGAGGGGACAAGAAGGCCTGGTATTATCCTAGTATTCTCCAGACCCTCCATCGCGGGAGCGACATCATGGCCGACCCACGCCGCGTCGAATTCGGCGACTTCCTGCGGTCCCGCCGCGAAAAGCTGTCGCCGAAGACCGTCGGGCTTCCCGCAGGGCTCCGGCGGCGCACCGCGGGGCTGCGCCGCGAGGAGGTCGCCCAGCTCGCCGGCATCGGTGTCGACTGGTACATCCGTCTCGAGCAGGGCCGCACCGTCAGCCCGTCGGTCACCACCGTCGATGCGCTTGCCCGTGCGCTGCGGCTCAGCAAGACCGAGCATGCGCATCTCAAGGCGCTGGCGCGCGACGGCGACAGACGGGCGTTCACGCGCGAGATCGTGCCGCCGCCGATCCTGCGGCTGATCGAGAGCCTGCCGCATCCGGCCTATATCACCGGGCGGCGCTGGGACGTGCTGGCCTGTAA
>NZ_JBFUES010000106.1:0-12409 GCF_056403875.1 Bradyrhizobium sp. P2_E8 | reverse complement strand
GCTTAAGAGAACGCCGAAGCGAAGCTTCGGCTATGGCGCCGGATGAGGGGTTCTATCCACTCGCAAAACCGTTCGTGGGGATAGAACCCCTCACCCGGCCTCGCTTYGCGAAGCCACCCTCTCCCACAAGGGGAGAGGGTGCACCGTCATCGCCGCACGATCAACGCCTCAAGGTCCCAGCGCTTACGCCTTCGTCAGCCTGTACTGCCCCAGATCCGGGTCATGCGTCATGCGCCAGTAATCCACGAACCGCCACGGCATCRCGGAAAACACGCGGCCGCTTGAGTTGCGGTAATAGGTCGTCATGCCGGGATGGGTCCAGATCATCGCCTCATGCTCGGCATCGACTTTGCGCACATAGTCGTCGTGCACGTCCTGCCGGACGTCGATGGCGGCGACGTCGCGTTCGATCATGTCGGCGAGACACGCCGAGATGTAGCGGCTCTGGCACTCCGACTGGAAGATGACGCTGCCGCCATGCGCCGGACCCGAGTTCGGGCCCAGCATGCAGAAGAAGTTGGGAAAATCAGGCACGGTGAGACCGAGGAACGCGGTCGGGTTGTCGTTGCCCCAGGCGTCGCGCAAATTCCTGCCGTTGCGGCCGCTGATGTTGAGGCGCGCCGCCATCTCCGTGACCTTGAAGCCGGTCGCGACCACGATGATATCGGCGGAACGGTGCTTGCCGTCGGCGGTGACGATGCCGCCCTGGTCGAAACGGTCGATTGCGTCGGTGACGAGCTCGACATTGTCCCGCCTCAAGGTCCTGAACCAGTTGTTGTCGAGCAGGATGCGCTTGCCGTAAGGAGGATAGGTCGGCACGCATTTTTCGATCAAGTCCGGCCGGTCCTTCAGCTCGGTGAGGATGAAGTCGGTCAGCTCCTGCCGGTGCCGGTCGTTGCCCTTGTTGACGGCGCGCTGCGGATGCGGCCACGCCGGGTCCTTGCGCAGGAACGGCAACAGCCCGTCGCCGTAGCGCCAGAACATGTTGAAGCGATACCATTGCACATAGAAGGGCAGATGCGCGAGCAGCCAGCGCGCGCCCTCGCTGATCGGATCGGAATAGCCCTTCACCGGCCGCGCCCATTGCGCGCTGCGCTGATAGACGGTGACCGAGGCGACACGGCCGGCAATCGCCGGCACCAGCTGCATCGATGTCGCGCCGGTGCCGATCACGGCGACATGCTTGCCGTCGAGATCGATATCGCCGGACCATAGCGCCGAATGCAGGATCGTGCCCTTGAAATCCTCTTCGCCCTTGAAGTGCGCACGGGAGGGATCGTTGAGCTGGCCGATGGCCGAGACCAGCGCGGTGGACTCGAAGGTCTCTTCGCCGTTCCCAGTCTTCAGCGTCGAGATCCAGCGCTTCTTGCCTTCGTCCCAGCGCGATGAGGTCAGCTCGGTGTTGACGCGCAGATGCTTGCGGATGCCGTATTCATCGGCGACCTTCAGGAGATAGCCGAGCAGCTCCTCGCGCTGGCAGAAATAGCGCGTCCATGCGTTGCGCGAGCCGAACGAATACGAATAGGAGTGGTTCGGCGTATCGACGCCACAGCCGGGATAGCGGTTGATCCACCAGGTGCCACCGAGCTCGTCATTCTTCTCGACGATGGTGTAGGGGATGCCGAGATGGCCGAGCGCCACGCCGAGCGCGATGGCGCAGACGCCGGCGCCGACGATGAGAACGTGCTGCTCCGCGAGCTTGTCGTCGGAAGGACGCGTCGTCCATCGTGTCTCGCGCGGCACAAAGCCCATCTCCTCGCGCATCAGGGGCGCATATTCCGGCGCGACATTCTCGCCGAGGCAGGCGCGCATCATCTTCAGGAGCAGCTCTTCGCCGGGGGCGCTGATGACCGGCTGCGGCGAGCCATTGGCGAAGAGGTTGACCACTGCGGCGCGGATTTCGTCCTGGACCTCCTTCGGCACGCCGGCTTCGGGATCGGGAATGAGGCGGATGTCGCGCTTGGGCAGGTACGGCGGCTCGAGCCAGCGCGCATCGCCGGTCATGTGCACCAGCACCATCAGGAGGCAGCGGATGTCGCCTTCGGCGATCGCGGAGGCGATATCGAGCGGCTGGTGGGGAGATGCGATGTTCATGGCGTTTCCTGATCTCCGGATACAGCTTGGGATGGGCGGAGATCGCCGAATGAGACGCGCATTCTGCACGGGACTGGCGAACCACGCCACGGTCGTCGGCAAGGGCCAGATCGTGCTATGCCGCCGGAATCGACGAGGTGAGGGCCAATGACGCAATTAGCCGGGGCGCCGGTGTCCAAATAGGCCGGAAGAAGAAAACTGTTGTCCCGGGGGCGTCCGACGGAAGGAGTTTCCCCGTCGAGGCGCAAAAACGCCAATCGCTTCCATTGCCGTTTGGGGCCGAAACGACGACATTCCGTTCAGAATTTGATGGATTGGCGCAAGCTATGGAACGCACTGGATTTGAACCCTTCGGCGAGCAGCTGGTGTCCGCAACGGACACCCAGCCCAAGTCGCGCGCCTCGAAGCTCCTGTTGCGGGCCGGCACCACGCTGTTCTGGTCGCTGGTCGCGGGCATCGTGCTTGCGCGCGCGGCCTTCTTCGAGCCGGGCATCTATGACGGCTTCAGCCGCGTCGCCTCGCTGGCCAAGAACCTGATCTTCTGAGCCGGTTTATTCCGGGGCGAGGACAGAACTTCCCTCGGCCCTGATATGTCGAAAACTTATTTCCCAATTGGATCGTGCTGCGTATAAATCTTTCTCCTCTGGGAGAGATTTGTGTCGCAGAATCAAGCATCCAGCCCGGCCGATGCCAAGCCGGCCACCGCCATGAGCCGCATTGCGGCGCTGATTCCGGGCATCCTCCTCTGCATCGCCGTTGCCGGCGTCTCGGCCCTGCTGGAACGGGCGGAACTGGGCGTGTTCGAGCATCCCTATGTCGAGGCGCTGGTGATGGCGATCCTGCTCGGCATGGCCCTGCGCAGCTTCTGGAAGCCCGCGCCACGCTGGCAGGCCGGCATCGCCTTCAGCGCAAAACAGCTGCTTGAAGTCGCGGTGATGCTGCTCGGAGCCTCGATCAGCTTCGCGGCCATCGCCGCCTCGGGCATCGCGCTGCTCGCCTCGATCGCCGCGGTCGTCGTGATCGCACTCTGCGTCTCCTTCGGCCTCAGCCGGCTGCTCGGCCTGTCGACGCGGCTGTCGATCCTGATCGCCTGCGGCAACTCGATCTGCGGCAATTCGGCGATAGCGGCCGTCGCGCCGATCATCGGCGCCAACAGCGACGAGATCGCATCCTCGATCTCCTTCACGGCGATCCTCGGTGTGATGATGGTGCTGGGCCTACCGCTGCTGATTCCGCTGCTGCAACTCTCCGCAACGCAATACGGCATTCTCGCCGGCCTGACCGTCTATGCGGTGCCGCAGGTGCTCGCGGCAACGGTGCCGGCCGGCCTCGTCTCGACGCAGATCGGCACGCTGGTGAAATTGATGCGCGTGCTGATGCTCGGCCCCGTCGTCGTCGGCCTGTCCCTCGTCGCCTCGCGCTGGCAGAGCGACGCCAAGAAGGCCAATGTCGGCTTCTTTCGCCTGGTCCCGTGGTTCATCCTCGGCTTTCTCGCGCTGGCGACGCTGCGCTCGCTGGAGATCGTCCCTAGCACGGTGGTCGGACCGGTGACCAAGATCACCAGCTTCCTCACGGTCGTCTCGATGGCCGCACTTGGCCTCGGCGTCGACGTCCGCGTGCTCGCCAATGTCGGCGGCAGGGTGACGGCCGCGGTGACGCTGTCGCTGATGCTGCTGCTCGGCATCAGCATCGCGCTGGTGCACTGGTTCAAGTGATGGAGCGAAACTGCCGTAGGGTGGGCAAAGGCGCGAAAGCGCCGTGCCCACCATGTATCCACGTTCATGATGAAGGTGGTGGGCACGCTTCGCTTTGCCCACCCTACTAGACCGTGATCCCCGCAAACGGGGCGAGGTTAAGTCAAATCACATCCGCCAGCGAATGCCCGTGCAGCTCGATGTTCAGCCCCTGCATGCCCATGTCGGTGATCTCGCCGCCCATCGCCTTCAGGCTCTCTTCGCGGATCAGCGACATCAGCCCGCGGCGCAGCGCCAGAAATTCCGACGACATCATCATCGATTGCTGGCGCGGTCGCTCCAGCGGGATCGGAATCTCCGCCTTGATCGAGCCGGGGCGCGCGGTCATGCAGTAGACGCGGTCGGACAGGAAGATGGCTTCGTCAATGTCGTGGGTGACGAACAGCACCGAGATCTTCAGCCGCTGCCACATGTTGGTGAGGATCTGCTGCATGATGACGCGGGTCTGCGCGTCGAGCGCGCCGAACGGCTCGTCCAGCAGCAGCACCTTTGGCCCCGTCGCGAGCGCGCGGACGATGCCGACGCGCTGCTTCATGCMGCCGGAGAGCTTGTCCGGATAATGCTTCTCGAAGGCCTCGAGCCCGGCGAGCCCGAGCAGCGTGCGCGCGGCGCGCTCGCGCTGGGAGCGCGGCATGCCGCGCATCTTCAGGCCGAACTCGACATTCTCCCGCACCGTCTTCCAGGGAAACAGCGAATATTGCTGGAACACCATGCCGCGCTCGGCGCTGGGGCCGTTGACGCGCTCGCCGTCGACGGTGACGATTCCGGTGGTGGGCTTGAGGAATCCCGCGACCGCGTTGAGCAGCGTCGACTTTCCGCAGCCGGAGGGGCCGACGATCGAGACGAATTCGCCGGGCTTCACATGGATCTGCGTATCGGTGACGGCCTGGACCGGCCCCTCGATGCTGTCATAGCTGAGGGAAAAATTCCTGACCTCGATATGGCCCTTCGACGGGTTCGCGAGCATCTCGCTCATGTCGACCTCCACGGCATCACCAATTGTCCCGCGCCGCGGATCAACAGGCTCGAACCAAGGCCGAGCACGCCGATCGCGATCATGCCGAGCGCGATGTCCGCATACTGGACCAGCGAATAGGCCTCCCAGGTGAAGTAGCCGATGCCGTACTGCCCCGAGATCATCTCGGCGGCAATCAACGACACCCAGGCGACGCCCATGCCGACGGTGAGGCCGGTGAAGATATGCGGCAGCGAGGCCGGAAAATACACTTCGCGGAAGATCGAGCGTTCGCGCGCGCCGAGACATTGCGCGGCGCGCACCAGCACCGGATCGACCAGCGACATGCCGTGCAGCGTGTTGACCAGGATCGGGAAGAATGAGCCGAGAAAGGTGATGAAGACGATGCTCTGCTCGTTGGTCGGCCACAGCATGATCGCCATCGGCACCCAGGCGATCGCCGGGATCGGCCGCAGCACCTCCGCGACCGGGAAGATGATCTCATGCACCAGCTTGAAGCGGCCCATGATCAGGCCGAGCGGCACGCCGACGATGGCCGCAAGCGAGAAGCCGATGAAGATGCGCCGGCAGCTCAAGAGGATGTGCATCAGGAATTTCGGATCGTGGATCGCCTTGGTGAAGCTGGCATAGACCGCGAGCGGCGAGGGCACGTTGGTAAAGCGCACGAAGAACACGACGCGGTAGGTCGTGAGCAGGTGCCAGACCAGCAGGAACGCGATCAGCGAGGYGATGCCGATCGCGGTGGCGCGCAGCCGGCCCTGGTTCAGCCGGTACCAGCGCAGCGCGAGCGTGCCGAAGGAGGGCGGTGTCTTGGGAGGTGTCTTGGGCTGTGTCTTGGGCGGAGCGGCGGGCGCCGGGCCCGCCTCCGCGACTGCTGTTGCCGGCATGCTGTCCTCGGGATGTCTGAGGAGGGCGGGACTGCTCACGTCTTGCCTCCGCTGACCGCCGCCTTCACCGCGTCGTCGAAGCCGAGCACCTTGCCGCTGATCTTGGCGGCATGGGCTTCGGCATCCTTCTTCAGCAGGAACGGCGCGACCTCGTCATTGCCGACCGCGAAGAAGGCCTGGTCGGCGAACAGCTTGATGCCGCGGGTGGTGTCGAAGACATAGGCGACGTTGATCTTCTTGCCCTTGGCCTTGAAGTCGGCATAGGCACCTAACGTGCAGGCGGCGGACGCAAACGGCAGGATGCCRGCTTCATCCACCCAGATCTCGCCGGCCTTGCGCGGATCGGTGATCGGCTTCTTGCAGAAAGCGTCCTCGCCGGAAATCTCGTAATTCTTCGTGCTTCCAAGCTGCGCGTCATAGTCGAGCTTCATCTCGGCATAGGCCTTGCGGATGTAGCTGTCGTCGACCCACTTCCTCGGATCGAACTCCTTCATGCGACCGAGATTCTGGAGCACCTTGACGTCGGTCGTGGCGGCATCGATCAGTGCCGGCTTGACCGTGGGGTCAGTGGTCATGTTGCCGCTGGGGCCGAGGAAGATGTAGACGACCTCCTTGTTGATGCCGGTCCATTCCTGGATCTTCTCGGCGGCGAGCTTGGGATCGTCGCGCAGCCACTGGTTGGCGGCGATCAGCGCCTTGAAGTAGGCGACGACGACTTCAGGATATTTCTCGGCGAAATCGGTGCGGACGACGATGCCGTGGAAGGTCGGCAGGTTGGTCTCGACCCCGTCGAAGATCTTTCGCGCGAAGCCGCGGAACGGCAAGAGCTCGGCGAAGGGGACGAAGTCGGCATGCGCGTCGATCTTCTTCTCCTGGAGATTGGTCGAGCCGACCTCCGGGCTCTGGCTGACGAGCTGGAAGAAGTCCGATGCGTAGCCGCGGTCCTGCATCGCCTTCAGCACCATGCCGTGCGCGGCGGAGCCGAACGGCACGCTGACCAGCTTGCCCTTGAGATCGGCAAGGTCGTAGTAGGGCGAGTCCTTGTGGACGACGAGGCCGTTGCCGGAGCCGGACAGGCTGTAGGCGGCAACACCGACCAGGCGGCTCTTGCTCTCCGGATTGCTCTCGAAGGTGAAGCCGTTCACGATCAGCGGATAGTCGCCCATCATGCCGATCTGAAGCTTGTTCGCCATCATCGCATTGGTGACGGGCGGGCCGGAGGTGAAATTCTGCCACTCCAGCTCGAACTTGGTGTTGGCGTATTTGCCTGACGTCGGCAGGTACTTCTCGAGGAGATGGAGCTGGCGGATGACGACGCCGGCGGTCACCGTGTTGGTCGTGGTGTCCTGCGTTCCGATGCCGAGCGTGACGGTTTCCGCCGAAGCCGGCTGCGCGAGGATCAGCGCCAGCGACGTCACCGACATCGCGATCGAGAGTGTGGGAAGATGGCGGACCATTCTCATCCTCATTCGGTTGGATGTGCTGTGGTTGCCATGATTGGGTGAGGGCACGGGCAGGGCAAATCCGGAATGACCGCCGCAGTCGATTAGTTGCCGGGAAAAGCTGATTGCATACTCCTTGGGCAGTCCTGCACTAGAAAGCCGCTTGCCTGTGCAGCGGCCCTGGCCGCGGGCTCCCTTAATCGGACGCCTGGCCGCGCATCTCTTCCAGGACGTCGGCGCGGCACACCACGATCTGCGAGCGTTTGGTCACGACGATTCCCTTCTCCTGCATGCGCTTGAGGCTGATCGTGACCCATTGCCGGGTCGCGCCGACCATGTGGGCGATGTCGGCATGGGTGAAGGCCGCCGCAATCACGGTGCCGTCGGCGTCCGCGACGCCGTAGAGCTCGACGAGATGCAGCAGGAGATGCGCGAGGCGCTGCGTGATCGAGCGCGTTCCCAGCATCTGGGCCAGCGCCGAGTAGCATTTGCCCTTGAAGGTGAGACCTTCGATCAGGCCGATCGCGAGGTTCGGGATCTCCAAGGCAAGGGACCGCAGTTCCTTTCCGGGCAGGTGCACCACGCTGCAATTGCTGGATGCGACGCCGGACCATTGATGCACGGTGCCTTCGAACACTTCCGGCCCGCCGACGAAATTGCCGACATGCCAATAGGCCAGCGTGATCTCGCGTCCGAGCGGGGACGTGTAGAACACACGGATGCGGCCGCTTTCGATCAGCCAGATGCCGTCATGCTTGCCGCCCTGGCTGAACAGCGTCTGGCCGCGGTTGAGCACTTTTCGCCGGCCCTGCTTCAGCACCAGTTCCCGCTCGCGCGGTGAGAGCTTGTCCATCAGCGGCGGCGGTCCGCCGATCCATTGCTGGTTCTCGGTGAGCAGCAGCGAGGAGCTTCCGGCAGGCCGGACTGCCGGGGGAACAGCCCCGCGAACCACGTTGGCCGCCTGCAACATCTCTGCCTCCGGAACGTTCAAGTCGTTCTAAAGAGGAGCAATGTCCGTGCCAGATTCACTCCGCTGTCATCGCCCGGCTTGACCGGGCGATCCAGTATTCCAGAGACGTCAATGAGTTATCGAGAGGCCGCGGCGTACTGGATTCGCCGCCTCCGCGGGGAATGACAGCGGTGGCCGTTGCTTGGCTGAAGCGTCTCTCCAGCGTCGTCCTGGCTTTCGCCGGGACGACATCGAATGTTGGGTCAGCGCCCCGCCAAACTCAACAAATACGCCTTCGGGTAAATCCCCCGGTTGTGCCCATCCGAAAACGAGATGTTCAGCCCGTAGCCGAGATCGCCGATCTCGATGATGGCGATGCCCGGAAACGCGTCAGGGAAGCGGCCGTCGAAGCGGGCGCGGGTGCAGTGGGCGCATTTGCAGGAGAGGCGAAGCTGCTCGGCCGGCAGGCTCAACGCATCGTCCTGCGTGGTGCGGACGAGGAGCGCGGCGAGATCGGCGCTGGCCTCATAGTTGGCTACGGTTGGTGCCACCACAGTCATGGTCATGACGAACCTCCGAATCCTCTCTACGTCGTCGTGACGCCGCTGCGATAGCAACTAATTGCCAGCGCGAGCGCGCCCGCCTGACCTTCGCTGCCTCCTCTTCAGTCACCGCCCGCGAAATGTGAAACTAATCGACCGGGAATTTCACTTACGAATTGCCGGACTCTGCTCTCTCCGAAACCTTGGGCGCCATCGATGGCCAAGGAGAGACCATGAGCGCATTTCAGAAGGAAACGGTTCTGTCGGTCAGGCACTGGACCGACAACCTGTTCAGCTTCACCGCGACGCGCGATCCCGGCTTCCGCTTCCAGAACGGCCAGTTCGCGATGATCGGGCTCGAGGTCGAAGGCAAGCCGTTGATGCGGGCCTACAGCATGGCCAGCGCCAATCACGAGGAGGCGCTCGAGTTCTTCTCGATCAAGGTTCAGGACGGCCCGTTGACCTCGCGCCTCCAGAAGATCCGGGAAGGCGACATCATCCTGGTCGGCCGCAAGGCGACCGGCACGCTGATCACCGGCAACCTCATTCCGGGAAAACGCCTGCTGCTTCTCTCGACCGGCACGGGACTCGCGCCGTTTGCCAGCCTGATCAAGGACCCTGATGTTTACGAGAATTATGAGACCATCGTGCTCGCCCATGGCTGCCGTCAGGTCTCCGAGCTCGCCTATGGCGAGCACCTCGTTGAAGGCCTGCGCAACCACGAATTCTTCGGTCCCCTGATCCGCGACAAGCTGGTCTACTACCCGACCGTGACCCGCGAGCCGTTCAAAAACCGTGGCCGCATCACCGATCTAATCGCCTCGAACCAGCTGTTCGACGACATCGGGCTGTCAGGCCTCGATATCGAGACCGACCGCATCATGCTGTGCGGCAGCCCGGCGATGCTGGAGGAACTCCCTGCGATGTTTTCGGCGCGCGGCTTTGTCGAGGGCAATCACAGCCAGCCCGGCCATTTCGTGATCGAAAAGGCCTTTGTCGAGCGCTGAGGCGCAAATCGTGTCCCGGCGACAACTAATTGCTATCGCCGGAAGGCGCCCTGAACAAATCTGATGCAAAGGCGCCGGCTATCGGCGAACCAGGAGCAAGCGATGGCACTAGATCAGATCGTCGACGGACTTTCGGAGGTTTCCTGCGATGTGCTGGTCATCGGCGGCGGCACGGCCGGCCCGATGGCGGCGCTGAAGGCGAAGCTGAAGAACCCGAAGGCCAATGTCGTTCTGCTCGAGAAGGCCAACGTCAAGCGCTCCGGCGCGATCTCGATGGGGATGGACGGGCTCAACAACGCCGTCATCCCCGGTTACGCGACGCCGGAGCAGTACACCAAGGAAATCACCATCGCCAATGACGGCATCGTCGACCAGAAGGCGGTCTATAAATACGCGCAGAACTGCTACAAGATCATCGAAGAGCTCGACAGTTTCGGCATCCGCTTCCTGAAGAACGAGAACGGCGACTACGCCGTCAAGAAGGTGCATCACATCGGCACCTACGTGCTGCCGATGCCGAACGGCGAGACCGTGAAGAAGGCGCTGTACCGTCAGCTCCGCCGCGCCCGCATCCTGATCTCCAACCGCTACATGGCGACGCGGCTGCTCAAATCGTCTGACGGCCGCATCGCCGGCGCGATCTCCGTCAACACGCGAACGGCGGAAATGCTCGTCATCAAGGCCAAGGCGGTGATCCTGTGCATGGGCGCCGCCGGCCGCCTCGGCCTGCCGACCTCCGGCTACATGTTCGGCACCTATGAGAACGCCGCCAATTCCGGCGACGGCTATTCCATGGCCTATCACGCCGGCGCGGCGCTCGCGAACCTCGAATGCTATCAGATCAATCCGCTGATCAAGGACTATAACGGCCCGGCCTGCGCCTATGTCGCCGGTCCCTTCGGCGCCTTCACCGCCAACAACGAAGGCTCGCGTTTCATCGAGTGCGACTACTGGTCCGGCCAGATGATGCTGGAGTTCTACAATGAGCTCTTGTCCGGCAAGGGTCCGGTGTTCCTCCAGCTCAAGCATCTTCACCCCGACACCATCTCGGAGATCGAATCCACGCTGCACAAGGTCGAGCGTCCCACGCGCGGCCTGTTCCAGCAGGGGCGCGGCGTCGACTACCGCAGCGAATCGATCGAGATGCACATCTCCGAGATCGGCTTCTGCTCCGGCCACAGCGCCTCCGGCGTGTTCGTCGACGACAATGCCCGCACCACCGTTCCCGGCCTCTACGCCGCCGGCGACATGGCGAGCGTGCCGCATAATTACATGCTCGGCGCCTTCACCAACGGCTCGGTCGCCGGCATCGACGCGATGGAGTTCGCCGACAGCCACGACTTTGCGGAGTTCGACGCCGCCGATGTCGCGCTGGAACGGGATCGCGTGATGGCGCCGACCAAGCGCGAGGACGGCATTCCGCCGAACCAGGTCGAGTACAAGACCCGCCGTCTCGTCAACGACTATCTCCAGCCGCCGAAAGTCACGCGCAAATACGAGCTCGGCATGCGCCGCCTCGCCGAGGCTCGCGAGGATATGCAGGAGCGCATGATCGCCCGCAACGCGCACGAGCTGCTGCGCGCCCTCGAAGTGCAGTCGATCATGGACTGCGCCGACATGGCGGTGCATGCCTCGCTCTATCGCGAGGAGAGCCGCTGGGGCCTCTACCACTGGCGCACGGATTTCCCGGAGAAGGACAACGAGAACTGGTTCTGCCACACGCTGCTGAGCAAGCGGGACGGCAAGATGACCAGCGAGAAGCGCGCCGTCGAACCGTACGTCGTGCCGATCGCCGACGACGAGAAGGACCTCTACGACAAGCAGCGCATCCGCGCCTCCGCCTGATCCACCAGAACATAGCAACAGGAGACATCCAATGCCTCTCGCTTCCTATCAGACATCGGTTCCGGTGGTCGTCGACGACGCCAAGTGCATTGCGGACAAGGGCTGCACCGTCTGCGTCGACGTCTGCCCGCTCGACGTGCTGCGCATCAGCGAGATGACCAACAAGGCCTACATGGCCTATGACGAGTGCTGGTACTGCATGCCCTGCGAGGCCGATTGCCCGACCGGCGCCGTCACCGTCAACATTCCCTATCTGTTGAGGTGATCATGTCGAGCCCGTTCGAGTCCTACGACGATCTCGAAGACGCCGACGAGCGGCTTCAGGCCGCCGATCCCGCCGAGCGCCGTGTCGCCATCATCGCGCTCGGCCATTCCGGCGATCCCGCCGCCGTCGGCCATCTCGCCAACATGGTCGCAGATCCCGATGCCGGCGTGCGCCAGCAGGTGGCGATGGCGCTCGGCGAGTTCGACGGGCCGGAAGCGGCGAGCGCGCTCGTCAAGCTGCTGGTCGATCCCGAGAGAATCGTCGCATCGGCCGCCGCCGACAGCATGGCCGAGTTCAAGGATCCGGCCTGTGCCGACATCATCCTGCCGCTGGTCAAGCATGCCCACGCCTTCGTCCGCATGGGCGCGCTGCGCGCGCTGAAGGAGCTGCGCTGCAAGGACACGCTGAAGCCGGCGCTGGAAGCGCTCCAGGATGCGGATGCCGCCGTGCGCGTGCAGGCGATCGGCGTGATCGGCTTCCTCAAGCTGGAGGAATCCATCCCCGCGCTGACCGCGCTGATCAACGATCCCGACGCGCATGTGCGCCGCGCCTCAGTCAGCGCGCTGGCGTTCTCGCAGATGAAGCCCGCGGCGGAGACGATCACGCGCGCGCTGAAGGATGCGGACTGGATGGTGCGCGAGATGGCGG